>JAAXTT010000027.1 GCA_013336365.1 Peptococcaceae bacterium | reverse complement strand
AAATTGTAAATTGCATCCATGCCGGAGATCATAAAAATGGCTGTGGTGCCTCAGAAGCCTGTCAGCACTGCAGTGCCGTAAACCTGCTGCTAAAATCTATAAATGACAGCAAAACCTCCTCAGGAGAAATAGTTATTACAACAAAAGCGAAGGGGTTTATGCTACCCATGAATCTCTTTGAAACTGTTACCCCCTTTGAATTAAATGGAGAACAGTTTTATATCGTTGCCCTTTATGATATCAGCGATACCAAAAGACGACGAACCCTGGAAAGAGTTTTCTTCCATGACATACTAAATACCTCAGGAGGCTTACGAGGCTTGATTTCACTACTAAAGGAAGAAATTCCCAGTGAATACAAGCCTGATCTGGAATTTGTCGAGGATACCTTCTCAGACCTAATTGATGAAGTCATTGCTCAAAGACAGCTGATGGAGGCTGAAAATAATGAGCTGAAAATTGACTTTATGACCCTCCGGTCAGATGAGGTAATTGATTCCATAGCTAAGCTATATAAAAACCATGAGGTTGCCAAAAATAAGGCGATAATAATTGAAAAAAATGAAAAAATAATTTTTAAAAGTGATTTGGTTCTGTTGAAAAGAGTTCTGGGCAATATGGTGAAAAACGCCTTGGAAGCATCGGGAAAAGGCGAAAAAATTGTTTTAGGTTGCAGAAAGCGTGTTTCAGGAGGAAGCAAACTTTTAGAGTTCTGGGTTAATAATAGGCAAACAATGCCCAAATCAACTCAGCTTCAGGTATTCAATCGCTCCTTTTCTACAAAAGGCTCTGAAAGAGGCTTGGGCACTTATAGCATGAAGCTTTTTGGAGAACGCTATCTAAAGGGTGAGGTAAGCTTCGAATCTGATGACTCATCAGGAACAACCTTTTACCTTAGATTAAAGTGCTAATCCCGGCTTTATTAGTTTAATACTGCTATCCTATTCACAAATATCTCAACTATTTCAGGATCGAATTGAATTCCGGAGAATTTTTTAATCTCCTTCAATGCAATCTCCTTATCCAGTTCACTTTGGTAAGGCCGGAAACCGGTCATTGCATCAAAAGCATCTATAACCGAAATTACTCTGGACAGAAAAGGAATTTCTTTGCCTTTCAACCCCTTAGGATATCCTGTTCCATCCCATCTTTCATGATGAGCCAGCACAAGCTCAGCTAGAGCGGCATATTCATTTACCGAGCTCAAAATCCGATAGCCAATTTCCGGATGCCGCTTAATTTCCAGCCATTCAATATCATTAAGCTTTGCCGGTTTATTAAGAATCCTATCATCAATAGCAATTTTACCAATATCATGCATAAGGCCAACCATTTGCAGCTCACTTATATTTTCCTTGCTTAAACCCAAAGCGGTTCCAATCTCATAGCACAGCTTACTAACCCTTTTAGAATGGTTTTCTTCTCTTTTGCTTTTTCATATAGGGTTTTTAAAATAACCTTTATCGTCTTATACCGCATGCTTGAGCTTTCAGAAAGCTTGTGCCGGTACATATAATCTTCAGCATTGTTAAAAATCTTTTGAATTTTTTCCCCAATATCTATCTTAGTTTCCCAGCCAAAGGAAACTGACAGATTAATGGATTCAACCTCTTCCTGAATAATAGCATTCTGCACTCTATTAATTATTATTTGAGATTTCTTGGAATCTGTTTTAGGTAGCAAAATAATAAATTCGTCTCCGCCTATTCTGGCAATAATATCATCATCGCGACATTCCCTTTTTATTACTTGAGCCACCTTTTTCAAAACTCTGTCTCCGTAATAATGACCAAATGCATCGTTGACCAATTTTAGACCATTCAAATCTAAAATTGCTAGGGTCAGTGGCAGGTTTCTTTCAGTATCCAGCCTTTTCAACTCTTCCTCAAAGAATCTGCGATTATACACTCCTGTAAGCTGATCATAAAAACTTAGATATTCAATTTCTTCCTGTTTTCTTTTTTTCTCGGAAAAATCTCTGAATACCAATACAACTCCATTAATATTTCCTTGTCCATCCTTTATGGGAGCTGCACTTTTCTCTATTGGTCTTTTTATATTTTCTCTTGAAATCAAAAAAAGCTGCTCTGTTGGTTCCACCTTAAATCCATGCTCAATAACAGCCTTAACAGAGCTTCTATACTTTTCTCCGGCTTCATTACATATATCAAGAACCTCTTCCAGCATCCTGCCAATAGCCTCGCTTTGACTCCAGCCGGTAAGCTGCTCTGCAACATTGTTCATAATTACGATTCTGCCTTGATTGTCTGTGGAAATAACTCCGTCTCCTACTGAGAGCAAAGTAGCCTTGAATCTCTCCTTCTCATTGAATATGATTTCTTCCATTTTTTTGCGATCAGTAATATCCTCTGCTGCGCAAACCACAAACTCAACCCTGCCATCAGGCAGGAAATTCGGAGTCTTGACGATAGAAATCAAACGCTTTTCCCCAGCTGCATTAGTAAGCCACTCTTCCTTATGGACTACTTTTCCTAAGCTGAAAACCTCAGCATCATCCTGGCGAAATTTCTCAGACAGCTGATAGGGAAAGATATCAAATATATTTTTAAATGAAACATCCTCAATGCTCAAGCCAATAAAATCTGCATGAGCCTTGTTGACCATCCCATAGGTTTCCTCGTCGGTCAGATACCAGATTTGCTGATGAATATTATTTAGCAGCAAATCTTGCTGTTCTGAAAGTAGCTTTAGGCTACTCTCAGTTTGCTTTCTCTTTATAACCTCGTCCTTCAATGTGCACACTCTGATATACTGATTTGTTATATCAACAATCTGCAGGGAAATATATTTTTTATCATCAAGAAAAATAAACTCTATCTGAAGATTTTGCTTGACTACAGAGCCCTTGATAAAATTTGAGGGAGGAATAAAAATGGGATGGAGCGCACCGGAAAAGAACATACTCTGATTGGTCTTCAATGTATTTCTAAGGATTTGGAGATAACAGTTTTTTTTAAAAACCTCTATGATATCCTGAATTTTTCTACCAATAACCTTAGATTTTAAAACTCCGGAATAATTTTCCAGCCAAGCATTCCAGCAAATAATTCTTAAATCGCCATCCAGAATAACTATTCCCAAATTGTTTTTTTCTAAGACCCGTTCATATACTTTATCCATAAGCTTCTACCAATACCTCATCAATTTTACTTATCAACTCCGTACAGGATTCAACATTGAAAACTATGATTACTGCACCCTCTATGCATACATCTGCAATAGTAAAGCTGTTGCAGATTATTAAGATATGTGCGTTGTTGTCAAAAATATCCTCTTCTTCCTCCGGGAAAAAATAAATATGGACCTTGGGAATAGAATAGTCCATTTTTATCTCAAGCAGATTACCTAGACACCCCAACAGAGAATTAAGCAAGACATTGCCAATTTCCTTGATTGCATCATGGTCAGTATCTGTAAGATTTCCGTCACTTATCCCCTCATATTCCTCACCCATGCACAGACAAACCAGCTTCTGAGCTGAATCCTTGGGAAAAACCAACCTGGCAACTCCAGAAAATATTTTGCCAAATTCAATTGACGAGGTAACCACATGGCTATTAAAAAATGCCGGCTTTAACTCGTTATATTCTTCCTTATCTGAATCGGGGGCCAGCAACAAAATCTTTGGTATGGTTATTTCTATCTTTTTATCAACCATTTCTGAAAGTAGGCTGGCTGACTGACCGATGAAAACACTCATATATTCCATCAATGCATCTTCTTGCCGCAAATTTAACATGCTACTCCTCCAAAATCATATCCATGATCTCTCTAGCTTTTTCAGGTGTAAAGGGCTTGTTAATAAACAATGCAACACCAAAATCCATTACCTCATCCCGTACTTTTTTCTGTACGTCTGCCGAGATAACAAATATTTTAGTATCCATATTATGGGGATTTTGCAGGTTTTCATTTTTTACAAGCTTAAGAAATTCAACTCCGCCCATATTGGGCATTAGCAAATCAAGAGTAATAAAATCCAGAGTTTCCTTTAAATAAACTTCGTATCCTTCCGCTCCGTCTGAACAGATAAAAAATTCCGCCTCTGGGAAAAGTGCCTTCAGATATCTGGCAGTTATTCTTTGATTCAACATAGAATCCTCAATTACCATTATCTTCAATGGCCAACCTCCTTGACAAACATATCTTCTTAAATCAAGTACAAGCTACTACGTTTGCACACATACCCATAATTTACCATATGGAAACTTCCCACACAATAGCTTCATCAATACTAAAGTACCTGCTCGACAAATATTTTTACCAACTCGGAATCAAACTGGGTTCCGGCATTTTTCACAATTTCCTTAACAGCAGCCTTTTTATCCAAGGATTTGCGATATGGGCGATACCCGGTCATTGCATCGTAGGCATCAATAACTGCTATAATCCTTGATTGGAGAGGTATTTCCTCTCCCTTTAAGCCCCTGGGATATCCCTTGCCGTCCCACCTCTCATGATGGGCCAGAACAAAATCAGCTAGATTTGAATACTCATTTACCGAGCTCAAAATCCTGTAACCAATTTCCGGATGCCGCTTAATGCTGGACCATTCAGAATCACTAAGCATAATAGGTTTGTTAAGAATATCATCATTTATCGTTATTTTCCCAATATCATGCATCAAACCAACGATTTTTAACTCCTTTACATCCTCTTTGCCCAGACCGAAGGCTATCCCCATTTTTTCACAATACTCACTAACCCTTTTGGAATGCTTTTCCTCTCTGTCATTTTTTTCATATAATGTCTTCATAACTACTCTTATTGTTTCATGCCGGATGCTATCACTTTCAGAAAGCTTGTTTCTATACATATAATCCTCAGCCTTTTTGAAAATCCTATGTATTTCCTCTTCCTTGCTTATCTTGGTTTCCCAGCCAAAGGATACTGATAAATTAATCGAATTTATCTTTTCACTGTTTATCGAGGTGCGTATCCGGTCAATAATAAGGCTGGCCTGCTCTGAGCTTGTATTAGGCAATAAAATAATAAATTCATCCCCACCTATTCTGGCAACAATATCATCCTCTCGACATTCCCCTTTTAGCACCTGCGATACTTTCCTTAAAACATCATCACCATATGAATGCCCAAAGGCATCATTTGAAAGCTTCAAACCATTGACGTCAAGTATTGCCAAGGTCAATGGCAAATTCCTCATAGTATCCAGCCGCTTTAGCTCTTCCTCATAAAATCTGCGATTGTACAGACCGGTTAGCTGGTCATGGAAGCTTAGATACTCAATTCTTGCCTGCACATTTTTTTTGTCTGTGATATCTCTCAGCTGCTCAACAATATATAGAATATCTCCATTCTCATCAAGAATTGGGTTGCTACGGCAATCCAGATAAACACCCATCTCCGGAATATATTTTTCAATGGTCTCAAGCTTTTTTGTTTTTAGGGCAAGACTGGTGGCACATTGTTCACATTCTGCACTACGACCGATAAGCTCATAGCATTTTTTATTCCTTACCTCATCCTGGGTCAAATTCATCAGCTCATATCCGGCCCTATTATATCTTTCAACTCTGTGATCCGGATGCTGGATTGCCAGCACATCAGGGATAGCATTGATAACTCCCTCCAACAGCGTATTTTGCTCTATAAGATTTTTTTCATACTGTTTTCGTCTGGTTATATCTCTGCAAAAAGCCAAAATAGTGAGGGGCTCATGGTTCAAACAGGCTACTGATATCTCTACATCCATTATGGTGCCATCCTTTTTCTGATGACGACTTTCAAATGTATCTGACCCATTTTCAGATACGCTTTTCATATGCTCAGCTATCTCCCGGCTACTCTCCTTAACCTCCAAATCTACTAGTCGCATTTTCAGCAGTTCCCTTCTTGTATAGCCGGACATGTTGCAATAAGCCTCATTAATATCCAAAATATTTCCCTGAAAATCAGCTATCCAAAAACCATCCTGGGTGGTTTCCAAAATAACCCTAAGATAATTTTCCCGCTCCTTTTGATTTCTTTCATTCTCCTTTCGCTCGTTTATATCTCTGGCAATCCCTACAACACCGATAATTTTGCCTGTTTCATCACTGTAGGGAGTTACATTGGACGTATGCCAGCGCCAGCTTCCATCCAGGTGCCTGACCCGATACTCAGTACCCTCCTGTCGCTCTCCTGCCACTATTGCTTTTTGCAAGATATTCTTGCACATAGAGATATCCTCTGGGTGTACTATCTCTTGAATACTCTCGCCTACCAGCATCTCTGCTGTATAGCCCATAATTCTCGTCAGGGAGGGAGAGGCAAATAAAAATACTCCCTTGTCATCCAGCTGATATATAATATCATGGCTATTTTCAATCAAAAACCGATAATTACTTTCACTTTTAACAAGCTCTTCCTTCAGCAGCTTGTTCTGGGTTATATCCTTAATGCTACCGTAAAGCACCGGTGCTCCCAGATACTCTTTTTCTGAAATGCACTCTGCAAAAGAGGAAATCCAGATAATATTTCCCTTTTTATGCCTGATACGAAGCTCACAGAAGCTCTCCATCCCAGCCTCAAGCTGAATAATATTCTCCTCGAATATCTTGTTATCTTCCTCAACAACAAAAAACCTCCAACAGCCCTTATCCTTAATCTCATCGTTGCTGTAACCGGTAATTTCTTCTGCAGCACCATTGATCCAGTTGATAGTATACCTGCTTTCTCCATCTCTCTTACAGGAATAAGCAATATCTGAGGTAAGCTCGACAACTCTCCGATAACGCAGCTCATTTTCTCGGATTAGCTTTTCCATTCTTATCTTTTCAGTAATATCTGTAATAATCACTGCAAACTGCCTATGTTTTGGGGAATAGCTGTAAACACTGAAATATTTGTCCTGCTCAACTGAATACTTGTCATACTGATAAGGCTCTCCCTTTAATGCGACCTTGCTGTACGCCTCTATTAGATGCCTTTCAGTGTCTGGCCGCACCTCCAAAAGGGTACTGCCGATAAGGTCTTCCCACTTAAGTCCGGTGATCATTTCATAGCTGGTATTTACACTTACAAAACGAAAATCTATGACATTTCCTTTTTCGTCACAAATAACCTCGTGAACTGCATGACCCTGCTGCATCTGATCAACCAAAAAATTATGACGCTGTTCAAGCAGTGAAATTGATTCCAAGCTATCACCTCTAAAAACATTAAATCTCTCAATTCCTCCATTATATTTCTGTTGAAATGTTTTTTCAATTACCAAAAACAACAGGCTAAAGCCCATAATAAAAAAGAGGCAACTCTTATTTATTAATAAGCATTGCCTCTTCTTAAGTTATTAACTGTTATATACTACGCTTCACCGGATAATACCTGTTCATCAGTAGGAATCTCATATATAACATGGTGCTTGGGAACTGATGATTCCTGAGTCAGAAGACTGACAGAAACCATGGTTATCAAGGATAGGACCGGTGGGATTAAGGTGTCCAAGCCAATCCATTCAACCGGAGTTATAATGTAGCCTATCAGTCTGGTTATTGCTCCGACCAAAATAGCGGCAACTGCTCCGGTAGAGTTGGCTTTCTTCCAAAACAAGCCTAAGGTTAAAGGAACAAAACAGGCCGCCAAAAGAGTATCGAAGGCTAGAACCAGCATAACACCAGGTTCAGGCTTAAAATAGGCTAAGGTAACAGTAATGGCCATTACCGGAATACCCACCAACCTAGTAGCCTTAAGTAGCCAGATATCAAACTTTTCTCTTTCCTCCTCATTCATGTCCTGTCGTTTTGTGCGAAGTACATTTCTTTGTAAAATATTTCTGGCAATAACCGCACACACTGCCAACAATCCACCATTAGCTGTAGACAGTCCCGCTCCAATAATACCTGCCAGCAAAAACAAGCCCAAGAAGAAGGGAAGAACATCGGTAGCCAAGGTAGGCAGGATATTTCTTGGATCTGCAATGTCCGGGAATAATGCCAGTCCCATTACTCCAAGCAAGCCTACACAAACCGCAATTATTATTGTAAAGGTACCGCCCCAATAGCAGCCATAGGATGCTGTCTTAGGGCTTTTAGCTGAAAAGATCCGCTCCATAAAGTCCAAAGCAACAATATCCCCCAAGGCCATAGAAATAAATGATGACCAAAATATCAATGCTCCGCCCTGCATGGTTGTCATAGCACTGAAGTCAAGAAAATTAGGTGGTATTGCAACTGAGAAGAAATCCCAGCCATATTTGCTGATCAGCCAAATTACACTACCAACAAAGGCAATAAAGGCCGGATATAATTGCAAAATATCAGTGGCTGCACAAGAAAATATCCCTCCGCACATGGTGTATAAAAATACCGCTGCTGCCATTATCAGCATCCCTTGAACCAAGGTAATGGGAAATATCCAAGAAATAATCATACCGGCACCGGCAATACAGCCTGCATCCATCAAGGTAAAGCCGATTATTGAAATAATTGAAACTAAAATTTCCGCAACCCGGTTATATCTTCTGAAAAAAAAGTCCGGTAGAGTTATCAGATTCATTCGGTTCATTGGTTTTGCATAAAACATCCCGGTTAAAATTAGACAGGCACCAACACCTCCGGAAAGCACCCAGCCTTGCCAGAATCCTCCGCTATAGGCAAAGGCCGCACCACCCAAGGTTCCGTTTGCTTCAGTAGCTTGGGCAAAAAGCATTGTTCCAATTAAAAAAAAGGGCAAACTCTTACCGGCAACAATGAAACGCTTCCCACTCCGTCTAACCAAAAAATAGGTTAAACTTCCGGCTAAGGTAAAAATAAGAATAATGATAACCATGCCTATCTGCATTTTGTTCAAATAGCCCAGCCCCCTCAAAAATTATTTTTTCTGACTAATTTAGCACCCGGCACTTCAAGCCGGGTGCATTTCGATAATTTAATAGCCTGCAACCTGTTTGGGGAAATAGTCTTCCTTGCCGCCTTCTCTATATACATCAAGAGTTGTACAGTGCAAGGCACCGCCAAAAGGAACTACATTTTCATAAGGGATAGGAAGCACGTTAACACCTAATTGATCCAGCTGGTCCATATAATCCTTCTCATGAGCCTCCACACACATTGATTTGGGACTGACTGAAAAGGTGTTCATTGATATCCATGATTTTTCTCCATAGCCACCAAAAAGGTATATTCTGCTTTTATATTCATGGAAAGGTCTTGCTGCAGGAACTAATTCCCAGTTATTATTTTTAAATAACTCGTAAAATTCCGGATTTAGTGGTGCCCAGTCAGGATTATAAAGACAAAGGCCCGGCTTGGCCACAGTTAGATTTACATCAATATGCCAAGGATGAAAATTACTTTGCTGTCCCGGTCCTTTAGGAGTGTCAAAATGAACCAGGTGAACCCGAATATCTAAAGCCTCAAACATCCTCTTAATCCAGTCAAATCCCGCCCTGTTTGTTACTGAGGAGGCCTGGACAAAAATATCTTTGCCAAAACGCATTACATCAGCTGCATCCCAAAGTGGTTCTTTTTCAGTAAGCTGGAAATCCCAGTCAAATTGTTTCTGGGTTTTTTCTTCATCAGTCCAAGTATTTTCAAAGGAATAATAATAATTTTTCACATAGGTTTCATCTGTCAATCTGGGTTTTGGTGCTGCAAAATGGATCATTTCCTTGTCTTCCTTGAAGTATCTTTCAAAGATAGGTCTCAGGTTAAGATATTCATACCAACGGGAACGACGACAGGTTGTTGCCTCAACAATAAAGTTTCCTAAAATCATGGTGACATCCCGAACATTGTTTACTCCATGACAATTCAACTGGGTCCAATCCGGAGTAGAAACCGGTTTATTTAGCATAAAGGGTTCAATGTCTATTCTGTCTACCACTGCTCCCTGCTTTTCAATAACAGAAACAAAATAGTCCATCTGTACATTGGCAGCATCTAACATCTCTTGAGGAAATGGTCCGTAAGAGCCTAGAGGGAAGCCTCCATCCGGCTGATCATACCACCAGGCAGGTTCCGGAGCCGGGATATTTGTACCCTCCGGGCGACCTATTATTACTCGCTTTAATGGGTCCCACTCATTCCATGAATTAACAATCTTTGCCATTATTAATACCCCCTTATAGTCAGCACATTCAACCTACCTATCGGTCGTTGCTATGGATAGAGATTACCATTTTATTGGTCTGTTGTCAACAAAAAAACACCTCTGAGAGGTGTTTTTTTGTTGAGAGTTGAAATATTCACTTTCCTGTTACAAACAAAATCAAGGTGTCTCTTTTAGCCATCCTTAAGGCCCAACCAATATATGTCTATAAAATATCGCAAATCCGTTTCTGAAATTTCCTGAGAGGTCTTCATCCAATACATTAAGCCATCCCGGTAGGCCAAAAAGGAAATAACCATTTTTTTAGCATCCCCTTTGCGAATCAAGCCCTGGGTCATGCCAAGCTCAAATATTCTACTTAGCTCCTCTTCGATCGGCGTATTGCAATTCATCCAATCGTTATAAAAGCTCTCGGTAATATGGGACGGGGTGAATAGCATTATTTGATTCCAAAATGCCTCTATTTCAGGGTTTTTCATATAATATTCTATATATTGTTCAAAAATATAATACAATCGATTTTTTATATCATTGCTGGAGCTGTCATTAATGATTTTATTCATAAGCAACAGATATTCCTGCTCCAAATCCTTGTAAATCAGATAAAACAGCTCTTCCTTTGAAGCGAAATGAGCATATATCGAGGCCTTCTTTATTTTTACACCCTTAGCTATTTCACTCATAGTCGTGCCTTCATAGCCTCTTTCAGCAAATAACTTAAGAGAAGTCTTCATGATTTTGTCCTTGGTTGAAAGCATAATCCTCCACCCCCAATATTTAGACTATCCTGTTTCTTCCCTTATTTTTTGCTTCATACAGGTTCATATCCGCAGCATGGATAAAATCTGCAATAGTCTCTCCTTCGAATTCCTTTATGCCTCCACTTATTGTTACCCCCAAATCCCCTGCAAAATGCTGCTCTACCTTTATTCTGATTCGCTCTGCTATAAGCTTTGCAACAACATCATTGGTTCCTGAAAAAATAACCATAAACTCTTCTCCGCCATAGCGACCAGCCACATCGCTGGCTCTTACATTATCCTGCATAATTCTGGCCACTTCAACCAAGACCTGATCTCCGCAAAGATGACCCCTGTTGTCGTTTATTTTTTTAAAATTATCCAGGTCAAACATAGCTATTGACAAGGTTTGCCCTGATATTTTTGAGCTGATGATTTCTATTTTCAAGTATTCATTCAACGCTCGATGATTTCTGATTTTGGTCAAGCCATCCAATGCGGACTGTTCAACAAGGTCTTTATTTCTTTGCTCCAAATCCAGCTTCATATCCCGAACCTCTGCATTCAATCTCTGAGTCACCAAAATTATAACCCCTGCTGTCCACATAAAATTAAAAACAAAGGCAACTAAAAAGGTACTTGTCTGCAGAGAGGCTGAGCTGAAAAAATGATTAACCGGAAAAATCAGCTGACTGTAAAAGGCACGAAAAACAAAAAACCCGCCTGTTGCTGAGGTAATAATCAATAAAAACTTCTCTGACAGATTAAGTGTTCCTACCCTGTGGGTCCAAATACTCCAGGCAATTAAAAATAAAATTATTGAATTAGCTACAGAAAAAATACCAATCCGGGTATTGATAGAATTATTAATAAAGATAAAATATGACATCAAAACAATATAACAAATTAAAAAGATAGAAATAACAACCCGATTTTCTCTCTGATGAAAAAATCTCATTATCCCTATATATAAAAATATCATAGCTAAAGAAAGACACAGATTGCTCATTACTATGAAAAAAAGACTGACTGAGTCAATATCTCTCAGCAAGGAAAACAAAAAACCGAAAACTCCGAAAAAACTGGCCAAGGTCCAATATCCGGGACCTTGATATTTTTTATTAATTGAAAAGTTAATATATAGCATGGTAGTTTGTAAAATGCCGGCAACAAGTATTGCCAACATAAAGGTCTTGATATCAATAAACATAGTGTCTCTTCCTCTGCCTGTTGAAATATCTTTCCTGCCTTACAACATTATATTCCCTAAAATAGCAGTATTCAATTAATACTGCTATTTATAAAGTAAAAATAATGTTAAAGAGCAGTGTTTCTATTGTGACACTGCCCTTTTTTCCCAAATAACACTAAAAAAACGCCTCCCTTGTAAGGAGGCTAATATATCCTATTAAGCTTGGTATTCTGCAATTTCTGTCAAAATTTCATTCAATTTAATCCTGGCACCATGTTGCAGATAATTGATTTGAGCCAAGGCCGCCTCATGAGCCTCCCAGCTGCTGCCTGCACAGCAATCTTCCACCACCTTAAGCCGATAATCCCTCTGATGGGCTCCGGCACTTGTGTAATGAACACAAACATTAGTGGCGTCACCACAGATAATCAAGGTGTCATCCGGCATTACCTTCAATCCATTGAGAATAAACTGCAGGTCTGTCCCCAAAAATGCATCATACCTTGCTTTTGTGACAACAATATCCTTAGGCAAAGGGGTAATTTCCTCCAGAATTTCGACCCCTCGTGTTCCTATTAGGCAATGGTCCGGTTCATTTCCATCAAGTTCCCTTCCCATATCGATACCACTGGGACGATGAACCTCTTTAGTGTAAATAACCGGTATTCCTGCCTTCCGGCATGTCTCAATAAGTATTTTTACCCTTGGGATCATTGCCTGTCCACCCACACAATGGACCGGAGCATTGTCATCAATAAAATCATGCTGAATATCAATCACCAGCAGTGCCGCTTTACCAACAATCACAATTATCCCTCTCTTTTATTTTGATTTTTATCCCATAATTCCGGCCAGCAGCCTCACCAAAACTCCTGCAACCATACCCAGGAAGGGGTCAAATGAGGCAGCAGTAACTACAACAGTAATCGGACCACTGAATGCATCCTCCGGAGTTATGACTCCCCCAATATTTCCGGGTATGGCCAAGACAGCACCTAAAACGAAGAGAAATCCTGAAACTGCCGACACAGGTATATAACGGGCAAGCTTTGGAAAAAAGCCCATTAATAGTAAAACACCAACCACTGCCATCATTAAAGCTCCGGAAGCAACAGGGTGGGGAGCTGCCGCAGTACCGGAGATAATCGGCTCAATCGGAGCCCCGCCGAATAACCCTGAAATCGCTCCCCCTATACCGGCAATAATATTGGTATGGTCCACATTGGGGGTTGTATTAGCCATTTGCCCATCAATTCCGGAATAGGCAATACTGGTTCCTGTCCTTAGTGCCAACAGGGCCAATGCACCCCGGATAACCGTAATATCCTTTAAAAATCTGAATCCATTCAAAGGGATAAGCCGGATTCTTTCCCGTTCCAAATCAACCTCAATCGGATCAAATTTTACAAACCTGGAGGCGATTATACCGGCAATAACACTGACTGCCAAGGCATATATCAAATTATTCGGGTCTTTAATAAAGATAAAGAAGGTTAAAAGTGCTGATCCAATTGACACTCCGCCAATAATTTTGTTTTCCTTGAAAATATCGAAGGCAACAAAGCTCAGGATTACTCCGACTCCGGTCATCATCCCTGCCAAAATCGGGCCCTCAATGAAGCCAACAATATTTGTGTAGACCCCTGTCATTCCCAGAATTGCCCCCAATATGCCTGCAGTTAAAATGATTTGGCACATTTTTTCCCAGTCTCTTTTAGCCAGCCGGGAAACAACGGTTAAGGATTCCACCTCAAAGGAAATTGGCACCACTGATTTCAGAGCCAATAACAGGACAGCACCAACCAAGAAACCTAAGCCGGTAGCTTTAACTGCAAAACCTAGGGTCAATGCAACAAACCCTTCACCGATAACGTCAGCAATAGTGGCCAGTGCGGCTACTATATCAGGAAGATTTAAGCTGTACATTTTCTCACCTCTTTTAAAAAATTACCCGCAAAAACTATTTCCCCTGTCTTTCATAATTCCGGCAGAAATGTTTTTCGGCGTCTCCTCCCTCCCAGTTAAAAATAATCTTTTATTCATTAAAAACCGGTCGTTTTCGTACTACCTGAAATCTGATTATACTGTCCCTTACATAAACATCAGAAAATATTACCGGACGGCTTTGCTTGCCAAAATGCAGCTCCTCCATCTTTAGGAATATCTCAGATTGCTTCAGCATCATTTTTTGCTTCAACGCCTCAGTAGCCTTTACCGGTATTATTTCTGAGATAGAATAATCAATGGTTTCCTGGCAAAAACTATCTGCAAATTGGTAAATAGACTCCGGCAGCTCCTCCACCAAAGGAATCCTCAACAAGGAATCAATTGGTATATATTCAGCAACAAAGATTGCCGGTTCTCCATCACCAAGAAACAACCGCTCCAAGAGCAATATTTTTTGCTTTGGAGCAAGATTCAATAATTTGGCAATTCTGCTGTCGGCCTCTGTTTCAGATACAGTCGTCTTATATATTGATGGTTTATGACCACTGTCTATAATAAGCTGAAAAAAACCCTTGGCCTCGTCTATATGCATTTTCAGCTGCAGACTTTCAGAGTTTATAAATGTTCCAATCCCGTGCTGCCTGGTTACTATTCCATCCTTCTCCAAGGACTGAAGGGTACTCCTGATGGTCGCTCTGCTGACCTCATACCTTTTTGCCAGCACTTCCTCTGAAGGCAATCTTCCGACCTCACCCAAAATACCGGCATCAATTTCCTTAAGCAAAATACTTTTCACATTTAAAAA
>JAAXTT010000107.1 GCA_013336365.1 Peptococcaceae bacterium | reverse complement strand
GAGGCAACCTCTGGAACCACCCCACCAAATTTCTGATGGGTTTCAATTTGAGAGGAAATTATATTTGATAAAACAATATTGCCATCTCTGACTATAGCAACTGAGGTTTCATCACAGGATGTTTCAATTGCCATGATTAAAGTCATAAAAACCTCCTATTTGAAAGGCTAATGATAAACAGAATCATTATACCATATAGTTATTCCAGACTAAAAGCCAAGGACAGCCAAAAAATTATCCAACACACTCTTTATAATTACAAAAACGACCGACTAAGGTCGGTCGAAATTTTAGTATACTAACTGCTACTAATAGGGTTAATCGTCTTTATCAATCTTTGAGCCACAATATGAACAATACTTCCCCCCAGCAGGAAGATCAACAGCACAATCGCTACAGGTCAATCCCTTAGGCAACAGTTTCTCAATTTCTTGCTCCAATGCAACTCTTTCCTCTTCCAATAAACCGGTACTTTGAATAAGACGATCAATTTCTCCTTCCAAGCCTTCTTCCCCTCTATGCTTTTGAAAATAAAGAAGTCCTAGACCGGTAAGATTATATTCCATTTCTTTTTCAAGCTTTGCCAATTCATATTTGATTTTAGTTACTTCAATAAGGTCTCCGGACTTACGAGTTGCCTCTTTGGCTAAACCACCAAGATTTTTGGCCTTTTCACTTATTCTTTGGAGAAAATCCATTGACTTCACCCCCATAAATTAATCTCTTACCAAAGGCTTAGAAAAATAATAACACTCACAACTCAAGATGTACTATTATAATACCATTACGAAGCATTTATTGACAGATGCTTTTTAAGTTAATATTTTCGGGGGTGCTAACTTGAAAAACATAATAAATCAGCATTGGCATACAGTAATTACCCGCCATAATCTTAATACTCTTATTGGCAGGACCACCTTCTTGTCAACAGAAATAGAATGCAGCATAAAAATAGAGGTTGATCCTCATGATTTTATTATAAAGAATGCTTTATGGGAAATATACCGAGGCACAAAGAAGGTTTCTTCCTCTTTGGAAATTGAAGGGCTCAGAGGCATAACTGCCTATCTGGGGAACGGCAAAGCTATCAGACAGGCAGTTATGCCTAGCCTGGGAGATCAAGCTCTCTCCATGATTCTGGATACTGTACGAGGAATTATTCAGTCAGAGTCTTTTTTATACCGGGAAAGAGGTTTTGAGGACCAGATGGCTCACGTTGATCACTGGGAAAGGAAGTATATCAATTCCTGCAGATATTTCAGCAATCTTGGCTCCAAAGACAACCTTGAAAATACCTGGCTTAACCAACTTGCCAAGCACAAACGCAAAAACAATCTGTATAACCGATTTAAAAATGTTATGGTTTCCGGAGACAAAAGAACTCTTCGGGCTGATGCCAGTCTTTCTGACTCCTTCCATGAGGCAGGAATATCCATGACTGTGAGCAGAGAAGAACTCAAAATCCTGTCGATGTCAGCAAGCCTATTGAGAGCTCCTTACCCTATATGCTTTGACACCCAAGCCTATGCAGAAAGTCTGATTGGAAAAAATATTGCCGATTTAAGCAAAAAGGCGACTGCCAACATTTTGGGAGGTGTCCAGGGGTGTGTTCACATTATTGACATCAGCCATGATGCAATTATCTCTTTGCAAGAAATTCTATGACAAAACAACAACCCCCTAATATAGTAATTTATAAAATAGGGGGTTGTTGTTAATTTAAGAACTAATCTATATATTGTAAAATTTGCTGTAAATACCTATAATATGAGTAGTTACTGTAGTTTAAAAAATAGTTGTCAATTGAGGTGGTGAATAATTGGCCCCTGAAAACCTTAGAATAGAAACACCAAAAGGAATAATCTATATCGAGGGACCAATGGACGCCTCGGCTTTGGAGAAATTGGAGATGAATGAAAACCTCAATAATTTTCGGCCATCAGAAAAACAAAAGGATGCCATCATTGGCATTACAAAATTAGATAAAGGTATGGTTTACATAGCCAGAAAGGACCAGGAAATTATTGGCTACCTAACCTTCCACCCTATGGACGATTTCACCCGCTGGTATAAGCACCCAAAAATCATAGAAATGGGCTGCATTGAGATGTGCCCTACTTGGAGAAACTTCAAGATAGGTGAAAAGCTTATGCAAACAGCCTTTTCCAACAAAGTTCTTGATGATTGTATTGTTCTAACAATGGAATATTCCTGGCACTGGGATCTAAAAAACAGCAATCTGACAATATGGCAATATCAAGAAATGCTTACCCATATTTTTGCTAAGGTAGATTTACATAAGACGACCACAAATGATCCGGAAATAATGGAGCATCCTGCCAATGTATTAATGGCCAGAATCGGCAAAAATATCAGCCCTGAAGAAGTGGCGCTTTTTGAATCTCTCAGATTCTGCTGATTTGCTGTCTCTAGTCTACCTGTTTAATTCTTGCTTTAAGGTCAGATAACCGGGCTTGAAACTGATGGTCTATTTGCCTTATGGTCTTTACCCACTCCTTTTGATACTCCGCCCTTTCTGCTGTTGCCTCCTGCTCATTTTGTGGAGGATTGTTTCGGGTTTTTTCTTCATATTCCTTTTTATATTTTTCCATGGCTTGAGTGGTAACCTGCTGGTAGTATTTTAGAAGATTGTCTAACTCACTTAAAATAACCCCTGCAGAAGGCTTGTCTTCCTTAATAGACATTATACCCTCCATAGCTTTGTGATCATTTTCTATTACATGATCTTCTCCGGTAAGCACAATATTAGCCAGCAGAACCTCTTGAACTCCAAGCAATATATGCTTTTTTACCTCACTAGGTACTTCCGACAAGGCCTTTACCAAATCGAAATCTTCCTCATTCATATAGTTGCCTGCAATAGCCCTGCCCTTAGGCAGATTTTCAATGCTGTCAATGCTCTCTTTAGAAACCTGAGGCATAGTATCCGCTCTTTCCAATGCCTTTTCAAGTGCGCTTTTTATTTTTCCTGACATAATTATCACTTCCATTCTTAACTATTAATTGCCGATAATAAAGTATTATACTATATATTCCAAATTACAGCCTTTAATTTATGACAATCTTTTCATCTTGTTATACAGTCTGCAGATACAGTAGAAAGAGTAGCACAGTAAAACCGCGCTACTCTTTCTATAATTATTTGTAAAATTGAAATTAACGCTTGGAAAACTGCGGTGCTCTTCTTGCCTTTTTTAAGCCATATTTCTTTCTTTCTTTCATTCTTGGGTCTCTGGTCAAATAACCGGCCTTTTTAAGAATAGGTCTCAGATTGTGATCAGCCAAAATCAAAGCTCTGGCAATACCCAGCCTTGTAGCACCGGCCTGTCCACTTATTCCTCCACCATGGGCTCTTACCATAATATCAAAACGCCCATTTGTACCGGTAAGCTCCAAAGGCTGCTGAACAACCATCTCAAGTACCTTCCGGCAGAAATACTCACTTATTGATTTTCCGTTAATTGTGATAATCCCTTCGCCGGGATAAATATATACCCTAGCTACAGCGTCTTTCCTACGACCTGTGCCGTTAAATTTCACTTGGGCCAACGTTTTTTCCTCCTCTCAATCTTTTACAGGGACCATGCTTCAGGCATTTGTGCCTGATGTGGATGTTCCGCACCATTATATACCTTAAGCTTTTTAGCCATTGCAGCTCCTAGGCGATTATGAGGCAACATACCCTCAATTGCTTTTCTAACGGCAATTTCCGGATTTTTATTCATCAAGGTAGCATAGCTCATTACCTTAAGACCACCGGGATAACCACTATGTCTTATATATTTCTTATTCTGAAGTTTGTTGCCAGTAAGAACAATTTTATCAGCATTAATAACTATCACATGGTCTCCGGTATCCACATTAGGAGTAAATGCCGGACGATGCTTGCCTCTTAATATAACAGCAGCCTCTGTAGCCAAACGTCCCAGAACCTTGCCCTCAGCATCTAATATGTACCATTTTTTATCAATTTCACCTGGCTTAGCCATATAGGTTTTCATTTTCTATCCCTCCTGACAGAGCAACGAACATGTTAAAATGCCCGTCAATTCTAAAATCAAATCCATTTTATTTGCTTTGATATAATTAATCCCCTGCTAAACACAAATACTAAGTGCGGGGCTCAATCGCACCTACAATTCAGCATAAGCAAGGATTTGGAATACAACTCAACTGATATTCTAATACGACTAGCATGTTGTGTCAAGAAAACAATAACAATCTGCTGTCAATAATAGACCTCCATTAATGACAGACCGCTTGGTGGAACTGTGGGACCAGCCATGGTTCTTTGTTTTGATTCCAATATATCCATAATTTGAACCGGAGAATACTTCTTTAGGCCGACATCCAGCAATGTCCCGGTAAGAATTCTAACCATATTGTATAAAAAACCATCTCCAGTGAAAAATAGATTAATCAATTTACCGCTAACATCAAAATCGATTCTGGATAGAGTTCTTACCGCGCTCTTGACTGGAGGACCTTCACCTTTAAAGGCTGAAAAATCATGAGTCCCTTCCAGATATTTTGCTGCCTCTCTCATTGCCTCCAAATCTAGAAGCCTCGGTTCAAACATACTGTATCGATGATAAAAGGGATTCGGGACACGGGAATTATAAATTACATATCTATATCTTTTGCTCTTTGCACTGAATCTTGCATGAAAATCCTCTGCAACATCAGTTGCAGTCTTGATGACAATATCCTCTGGCAACAACACATTTATTGTCAATGGAATTCTTTTTGTTGGGATGCCCCGGGTCTCGGTATAAAAGTTTACCACCTGCCCACAGGCATGGACCCCCGAATCAGTGCGACTTGCGCCAAAAACCTGGATATCCTGCTTAAAATGACTTGCAAGAATCCTTTCCAAAGTCTCCTGGATTGTTGCCAGTCCAGTCCCGCGCTGTTCCTGAAAACCATGATACTTAGTACCATCATATGCAATAACGAGCTTTATGTTTCTCATTTTTCCCATTAAAATCCATCAATAAATTTGTTTCATATTTTTCTAAAGCTAATACGTCTTACATAAACAAGACACTGGTAAAGCGGATGTAGCCAATCCCACTGCCATCCGCTTCTGTACTGTTAATAATGATCCTGGTCTTCTACACCAATTCTAAAATAGCCATCGGTGCTGCATCTCCCTGACGATGACCCATCTTAACAATTCT
>JAAXTT010000026.1 GCA_013336365.1 Peptococcaceae bacterium | reverse complement strand
TGTCAGCCTGGGCAATAAGCCGGATCTTTCAAAATCCCAAGCCCACTTGGTAGCTCCAATCCAATATAGACACCAGCATAGCCCCACTCTGGGAAAAAAATGCAATATTACCCTTAAGCGGAAACCCTTTGGCAAAGGATGTATTAATTGGAGTATGAGTGTCCATCATCCCGGCACAATTTGGACCAAGCATCCGCATATTATATTTTCGACAAATAGCCAGCAGAGTTTTTTCTGCATCAAGCCCTTCCTTGCCTACCTCTTTAAAGCCTGCAGTAACAACTACCAGATTTCTGACTCCAACCTTGCCACACTCTTCCGCCATTTGAATAACCTTCACAGCAGGAACCGCTATAACTGCAAGATCAATTTTCTCAGGCACCAGGTCTACTGAAGAATATGCCTTTATGTTTTCAATTTCATCATCTTTGGGGTTAATTGGGTATATATTGCCGAGATATCCAGAGGCAATCAGATTTTTCATTATTGCGTTGCTTATCTTCCCCGGAGTTCGGGAAGCACCGATTATCGCTACTGATAAAGGGTCAAAAAAGTTTTTGATACTCATTGGCTCACCCCCTGTTACTGTTAATCAATACTATGATAATGCTTTTGACCAAAGTTTGCTGGCATCACTGTTTTTTAAGGCAGCTAAAACCTTTCCTCTCAAATCGGGATATTTTTCCCTCAGGTCAGCCATCAGTTCCTTAATCTCTTCTCGTTTTGTTATTCCATTGGCCGGACAGGGATTTTTTATTATAGGTACCTTCTCGGTTATTGCCAGCTGGCTGATATATTCTCCCTCCAAATAAACAAGGGGCCTGATAACATGAAGATTGGTTCTATCCAGATAGGTATTGGGGGAAAAAGTTTCCAGCTTGCCGGCATAGATTAAACTCAAAAAAAAGGTTTCCACCAAATCGTCCAGATGATGGCCAAGTGCCACTTTGTTGCAACCTAATTCCAAGGCCAGCTCGTTTAGTGCTCCCCTTCTGAGATTTGAACAAAGTGAACAGGGGTTTTTCTCTTTTCTGATGTCGAAAACAATCTCGCCTATATCGGTTTTCTTATGAGTAAAGGGCAGGTCCATTTTTCTGCAATAGCTTTCCAAAGAGCTTATATCCATGCCAAAGCCCAAATCAAGAAATACCCCTTGGATTTCAAATTTGAAGGGCACTGTCCGTCTTATTCGTTCCAAAGCATAAAGCAACACCCCACTGTCTTTACCCCCAGAAAGACCTACGGCAATCCTATCACCTTCGGCTACCATTTCGTAATCAATCATACTCTTTTTTATTTTAGACATTATCCAGTTGTTTGAGCCTTTTTGGGTCACTATAAAACTCCTTACAGATATTTTGTAACTGATTTTTTTTATGATAAACTTAATTACTTAAAAAAAACCGCATACTACCCTACAATTAAGAACATTATATACTAAAGCTTGGCAAAGACCAAAGCTGAAAAAAGGAGAATCCCTATGAATTGGAGTGATTTGAGGCAGGAGGCAAGAAAAAACCTGAAAGGATTTTGCCAGGTTTGTCCTGTTTGTGATGGTAGAGCCTGTGCCGGGAAAATACCGGGCATGGGTGGAATAGGCACCGGATTATCCTTTATGGAAAATTTAAACGCCCTAGAAAGATATAAGGTTAACTTAAGAACTCTTCACAATGCAAAGAACCCTGATTTAAAAACCAAGATTTTTGGCCGGGAAATCCTTTACCCCATAATGTCAGCTCCAATAACCGGAGTTTCTTATAATATGGGTGGCAAGATATCAGAGAAGGAGTTTATCAGCTCTGTAATTACCGGCAGTAAATCAGCCGGTACCATTGGTATGTGTGGAGATGGAGGAGATCCCGGCTTTTATCTGTCCGGACTGGAGGCCATTGAGGTAGAAAATGGCTTTGGGATTCCTATAATCAAGCCAAGAAAAAATCATGAGGTAATAGAAAGAATACGCCAAGCAGAAAAAAATGGTGCCATTGCCGTGGGAATTGATATTGATGGCGCCGGCCTATTGGCAATGGCCCTAAATGGTCAGCCGGTTGAGCCCAAAACATTGGCTGAACTGAAAGAGCTGGTTAGTTCAACCAATTTGCCCTTCATCGTTAAAGGGATAATGACAGTGGACGAAGGAATAATTGCAGCAAAAGCCGGGGCTGCTGCAATAGTTGTGTCTAATCATGGAGGCAGAATTATCGACCATGCCCCCGGAGCTGCTGATGTGTTACCACAAATAGCTGCCGAATTGAAAAGTTCTCTAACCATTATTGCTGATGGCGGAGTACGCTATGGTATCGATGTTCTAAAACTTCTTGCCCTTGGGGCTGATGGCGTGCTCCTTGGTCGTCCTATAATAACCGGTGCTCTGGGCAACGGTGCCGCCGGAGTAAAAGCAGTGCTGGAAAAAATGGCTACCGAACTAAAACAATCAATGATTCTGACAGGCTGCGCCAAAATAAGTGAGATAACCCCAAGGGTATTATATAATTGTGAATACAAATAAATTTATATTTATCTGGCCCTCTCCGCTATTATAACCGGGATCTTTAAGCTCTTGCCCTTGCGATTTACCGTTATCTGAGCTCTGTCTCCGGGCTTTGTCTTACTGATTAATGAGGTTAAATCCTCAGTGTTGCTGATTCTAACCTTATTTATTTCAACAATAATATCCCCCTGGATGATTCCGGCCCTGCCGGCAGGACCCCCGTCTACCAGGGAGGTTACCAATGCTCCGGTATTGACAGAAAAGTTATATCTTGATGCTATCTCCTGATTCATTGGTTGAATATAAATACCCAGCCAGGGATGGGTTATTTTTCCATTGTTGATTAAGGTGTCCAGTACAGGCTTAACTGTGCTGGTAGGTATGGCAAACCCTATTCCTTGGCCTGAAGCACTGACAGCAGTATTAATTCCTATTACCTGTCCCCTGCCATTAATAAGGGGACCGCCACTATTACCGGGATTAATAGATGCATCTGTCTGTAAAAGGTTTTTATATTGCTTATTGTCCACTGTAATAGGTCGGCCTTTTGCACTGATTACTCCCACAGTAACTGTGTGATCCAAACCCTGAGGATTTCCAATAGCAATTGTCCATTCTCCAACCCTTACAGAATCAGAGTCACCCAGCTCCAAAAAAGGCAGCGCCTTTTCAACAGAAATTTTCAATACTGCCAAATCCAGTTCATAATCAGAACCTACCAATTTTGCAGGAATTGCCTTGTCACTGCCGGCCATAAATATCTCAATACCTGTTGAACCACTGACCACATGCTCATTGGTCAGTATATAACCATCCTTACTTATAATGAACCCTGATCCCATACCCTGAATATATCTTTGCTCCCTATCTCTTGGTATAGAATCTCCAAAAAATTGTTTAAAAAACGGATCATTAAAAAACGGATCTTCATAGCTTGCTCTGCTGGGAACCATAGTACTGACTAAAACAACTGCCGGGCTGGTCTTATCTACAACATCGGCAATAAAGCTTGGACCCTGAAGATTAGCACTGATAACCGTCTTACCCTCATCAGCTGCCCTGGTAACTCCCGTGGGGAAAATATAAAAGGCAATGCTCGATACCACTATCCCCAGAATAAAGCCAGCAATAATCCACCCGGTTTTTTTATTTTCTCTTTCAATATTCATCTGAATACCTCCTGGGAAATAAATATTCCTATTTATTTTATCAAAAACAAAATGGAACTCTCATTAATTAAAATATATTATAAAGTTTAGATATTCGAAGCTATTTCAAGCAAAATCCTGAAATTGAATAATTATATGGTTATTATCACAACTTGACTTTACTGCTATTAGAATTGACCTTTTTTGAATGTCCCAGCTGTTTTACAAAAATCCGGAATATTGTTAAAATCGTAGTAGTGGTAAAGATAAATAATCAGTGAAGCAGTATCCTAGTCGGGTACTCTTTTATGAAGGCGGGGCTAAAAATCCGCTAAGGGCACATCGATGAAGTTCCTGGTGCTTGCTTTCGACGCCATCGGGGGTTTGGACTGGGAGTTAAGGTTTTAGGACTAAATACAAAGGCATGTATTGTTGTTCCTGATTCCGTGGAGACCCGTTTCTGTAGGCAAAAAGCTTACGTCCGGGGAGTAACCTGCATGTGGTAGAAAGCTGCGTGCAGTGTAGCCCGCCTTGAGTGGCTATGGGGAATAAAACAGATTAAATTACCTAAATATGATCTGATTTTTGAAACCATAGACTGCAAAAGAGGCTAATAAAAGAGTCAACCGTTAAGGAAAACTTCTAGGCTGTCTATCTTTGAGATAGGGCATACTAGGGATTACAGTACGGACTAAGTGGCAATCCGGTCCCAGGCGTTTATTGCTTGGAGGGGTTTTAAAGGGAAACCGCCTTGTCGGCAACGACAGGTAGCCTTCTGGGAAAACCTGCCGGACCTATGCCGTAACATTTACCTAGTCATGCTTTCACTGAATAATTTTAATAGGCAACCCTTATGGGTTGCTTATTCATTTGCCTTGAAGTGGATTATAATTCCTGTTAAAATAATCATGAGCACACAACTGTGCACAAGGAGGATGGGCATGAATTTCATCCGAATAGGTGATAAGTTAATAAATCCCGAAAAAATCTATCGTACAATAGATCAGATATTAGAACTTCGACAATCCGGTCTATCTCAACAGGAAATTGCAGACAGGCTTGCAGTCGACAGAACATTAATTTCAAGACTGGAGAGTTTGGGTGAGGTCAGAAAGGGTTCTAAGCTTGCTTTAGTAGGTTTCCCTGTATCAAACACTGCTGAGCTTACCAGGATTGCCAAGGAAGAAGGCGTAGATTATCTGTTCCTGATGAACGACCGGGAGCGAATTAGCTTTGTAGAGGATAAAACCGGCACTGAGCTGGTGAATAGCTTTATGGAAATCATATCTCAGCTAAAAACATATGATGCAGTTATTTTTATTGGGTCAGATATGCGAATCAGAATGGCAGAAGCCATTCTTGGTCCAAGGCTTATTAGCTGGGAGATCGGAATATCCCCAATTACTGAGGACCGCTGGGTTAATCCTGATCAGCTTAGACAGCTTACACGCCAAATAAAAAACAATGGTTTTGATACGAAAAAACACTCTCTAACTGAGTAGTAAAATTGAATCGACTTATTTTTATTTTCAGAAGGGAATCTATTTATGCATAATTTTACTCAATACGTCAATCCATTTTTAGGTAAGCTCCTGGAAATGGTTCAAATGGACAAGGTATATACTCGTGGAGAAGGCCACTATCTTTTTGATCACCTAGGCAATAAATATCTTGATTTTATTGCTGCCTACGGTGCACTGCCCTTTGGGTTCAACCCACCGGAAATATGGAAGGCTTTGGAAGATATTAGAGACAATGCCCAGCCCAGCCTTATTCAACCCTCTTCTCTGCAAGCTGCAGGTGAACTGGCAGAAAAACTGGTAAAGCTGGCTCCCGGAAATCTTTCCTATGTTACCTTCACCAATAGTGGTGCTGAAGCAGTAGAAGCCGCAATAAAAATGGCCCGTTCTGCCACCGGCAGACTCGGTATTCTTAGTACCTATAACAGCTTTCACGGAAAAACCATGGGAGCATTATCTGCAACCGGTAAAAAATACTATCAGAATCCTTTCGGACTGCCAATCCCAGGCTTTAAACATATACCCTTTGGCGATCTTGATGCACTGTCTGCTGAATTAGAAAATAACAGCACCTTCTATGCAGCCTTAATAATTGAGCCTATCCAAGGAGAAGGAGGAATAATTGTCCCTCCTCCCGGTTATCTGTTTGAAGCCAGAGAGTTATGCGCAAAATTCGGCGTGTTATTTATAGCTGATGAAATACAAACCGGCTTAGGCCGCACAGGTAATCTTTTTGCCTGTGAAAAGGAAAAAATATCTCCTGATATTATCTTACTGGCAAAAGCATTAGGAGGAGGACTTTTCCCTATTGGTGCCTGCATATGCAGTGAGGAAGCATACACAAAGGATTTCGGAGACCGTCATTCCTCAACCTTTGCCGCCAATACTCTGGGCTGTAGGATAGGTCTTAAGGTCTTGGATATACTTACCCGAAATGATCAGGAGCTTGTTAAAAAGGTTGCCTTGAATGGTGAGTATCTTAAACAGGAACTAATAAAGTTACAAAGTCTTTATTCAATTGTTTTGAAGGATGTGCGAGGCAGAGGATATATGCTTGGAATAGAATTGGAAATGTCCAGAAATGACTTTCCGGACTGCTTCCTGGCAGTGTTATCAGAGCAGGAAAGCCTCACTCCACTTGTTTCCAGCTATCTTTTAAATGTGGAAAACCTGCGGGTTGCACCAACCTTGAATGGCAATAAAGTAATCCGCCTAGAGCCATCTCTTACTGTGGAAAAAGATGAGTGTCAAATAGCCCTGGATGCATTGAAAAATGTTTTGAATTTGTTGGCGGAAGGCAATACTGCTGCTGTAATGGGGCCTGTTTTGGGAAATAACCAACGAAAATATTTCTCCACACCAAAAGAAAATCCCGGAAGTCACCCTTGGAATCTTAGTCTTCCCTCAGAAGATCCTAGGGAGGGGCGCTTTGCCTTTCTAATTCACCCTTTGGAGCTTGAAAACTATCAACAATTTGACAGTAGTTTGTCAGAATTATCTAAAGACAACCTTAAAAAATTGGCTGAACTGGGGACTGAAATTCTTGATCCCTTTGTGATTGGCAGAACATTAGTAAGCTCAAAAACCGGAGACAAAGCCTATGGCGAGTTTATTACTCTCCCCTATACTGCCAAGGAAATGCTGGAGCTATCACCTGAGGAAGCTCTGAACCTGTTGGATAAAGCAATGGCGCTTGCAATTAAGGGTGGGGCCAAACTGGTCGGTCTGGGGGCCTATACCTCCGTTATCTCAAAAAGTGGAACCACCCTACAAGGAAGGTTTCTCCCTGTAACTACCGGTAATAGCTACACTGTAGTTGCCGGAATAGATGCTGTTAAGCTGGCTGCCAAAAAGCTTGAAATTAATTTGGCTTCAAGCTGCGTAGCTGTAATAGGCGCAACCGGTTCTATCGGAAGATCTCTGGCTATACTCCTATCTGAGGAACTAAATAAAATTATCTTGATTGGCAGTTCACGCCATCCAAAGGCAAGCACCCGTCGCCTGCGACTGGTGGCAATTGATATCTGCAGACACTTAAGCAAAGAACCGGACTTTGGAGAAAAATATCCAAACTCTGGCATTGCAAGGTTTTTATCAAAGCAGCAACTGCCCGAGGAAACAGCACCGGAGGCAGATTGGCTTCCCTTTATTGATGCTTTGGAGGCCAATAACCTATTAGTTATAACCACTAAAATATCTGATGGACTTCCCCAGGCCCAAGTAATACTTACTGCTACTAATAGTCTGGATGACCTAATCGAACCGGCTCAGCTTCAATCAGGAGCAATAATTTGCGATATATCCAGGCCGGCTAATGTTAGGCCCTCTTTATGCCAAATCAGACCGGATGTCTTGGTTATTGATGGTGGAATAGTTGCAGTGCCCGGCAGACCTTCCCTTGGCTGGGACTTCGGCTTTGAGACAGGGCTGTCCTATGCCTGTATGGCTGAAACCATGATGCTTGCCTTGGAGCATCACTATACAGATATGAGCATTGGAGCAAACCTATCCCTGGATAATATGCTGTATCTTAGAAAATTGGCTGAAAAACACGGCTTTGAGTTGGCCCAGCTAAGGAGCTTTGACAAGCCCATAAGCTCTGAGGATTGGAAAAAAGTAACCGGAAGCAGATAGCTTCCGGTTAAAAACTGAGATTCCTCCTGTTAATACCGGGATTTCCTATTTTAAATCTCCAAGGAAAATTTCAGCCATATCTATTTCATAGGATAATTCATAGCGCTTTCCTCTTGAGTCCTTAATGATTAGAATCAGATTAACCGCCTTGATATGTTTTTTTATTAGAGCCTTTGATGTTCCCCTTATATATTTATAGTTTTTGCTAAGAGATAAATAGGGTAACTTTATCTTGCTTATCCTCGGTTCTTTATCATTTTCTTTTGATTTATTTAAATCAAGCTCTATTACCAAAGATATTCCTCTAGTCGGTAAAGAAATAGCAAGCTCCCATTTATTTTTTCCAAGAGTAAAATCAGTGTTGACCCTTGATCCGCAATTTGATTCTTTCTGACTTGTTAACTCTGAGGGTTTTCTGTTTTTTTGCCACAGATAATATATTACAATCATCAATAAAATAACTATCAACAATGCTATTAATATACCGGTATTATTATTAAGCCAATTGGCAGCTTTCGTAATTTGCTCAAACATCTCCCTGACAACCCCCTTTCCTATGTTAAATATTAAATTCGGCAAATCCAAACAATTTCCTTGTCTTAAAACAACAGAACAGAAAAAGGTTAAAAATAAAAAGTGACCGCCAGCTCTTAACTGTCGGTCACTTCTGATTAGCATTTTAATTACTCTATAATACTTCTTCAACCCTAGGCATAATGCTTACTTCTTTTCTATCTCTGCCTCTTGTTCTAAAGGCAACCAAACCGTCTATCTTAGCAAAGAGAGTATCATCTCTCCCTCTACCCACATTAAGACCGGGGTGAACTTTTGTTCCCCTCTGGCGTATAATGATAGATCCGGCAGTTACCAGCTGACCATCCGAGCTTTTGACTCCCAGCATCTTAGGATTCGAATCCCGACCATTCCTAGAGCTTCCCACACCTTTTTTATGTGCCATTTATACTCACCTCCGTAAGAATATCACAAATTTAATCACGCCTGAATTTTTTCTACTATTACCTCTGAAAAAGGCTGACGATGACCTGACTTGCGTCGGTAATTCTTCTTGGCCTTATACTTGAAGACGATTATCTTTTTACCTTTGCCATGACGGACAACCTTTAAGGTAACCTTAGCTCCCTCAATTAATGGGGAACCAAACTTCAATTGTCCATCCTCCCCTGCTGCAAAAACCATGTCGATATCAACAGTTTCACCGGGCTCATTCGGAAGCATTTCAACATAAAGGGTATCCCCTTCTTTTACTTTATACTGCTTCCCGCCTGTTTCAATAATTGCGTACAAATCCATAACCTCCCCTTTTTTAGGACTCGCCAAAACCAGGTACAGAAAGAACTCCAATTGGAACCACTTCTGTTTATAACCCATTCTGTGCGGTGGCTATGCCAACTAATCCTACAGTTTAATATCTTAACACAAATCTGATTTTTGTCAAGTTTCTCATAGGCCTTAAAGAGCTGATCAACCTACAATGAACTAATAATTCTAGCTTTGGCATAGGTTCTGTATACTGCTGAAACCTCTATGGGAACAGTTTCACCAATTAGGTTGCCGCCACCCTCAATGTCCAGAACAAAGCCATCAAGCCTTGCTATACCATCCTTGTGATTTATATTGTGTGGATCCTCTATTACCACCTCTAATATTTGTCCCTGCCGGACAGGGATAATTACAGAATCTATTTCCTCTCGGCTATTTAGGGGGCTGATATTTACTGATTCAATGTGCTTACCCAATGAGCCCCTAATGTGAAAAGTCTTTCCTGTTTTCTGCTCAAGCTCTCTTAAATTAACTCCTCCACTACCAATAAGCTTTGATGCAACCAACGGGTTGGCTTCTACCAATATATTCTCAGCAGGTGTCTGCAAGGCAAGACTATAAATTAGCTTCTTAAACTGGATTCCAACGGTTTCCTCTGAAAGAACCTTGCCCTTGCCTTCACAGTATGGACAAGATTTCTGCATAACCTCACTTAAACTGGGTCTAACCTTTTTTCTGGTCATCTCAACAAGTCCCAGCTGGGTCAGGCCCAAAATATTAATCTTTGTCTTGTCTTTTTTTGTTTCCTCCTCCAATGCTGCAAGAACCTGCTTTTGATTTTCCTCTTCCTGCATATCAATGAAATCAATGATAATTATTCCGCCGATATTTCTTAATCTTAATTGATGGGCTATTTCTACTGCTGCATCAAGATTCGTTCGCAGCACTGTATCCTCTAAATTTTTACTGCCGACAAACTTGCCGGTATTAACATCAATAGCAGTTAAGGCCTCTGCCTGATCGATAACAATATGGCCACCGCACTTAAGCCAAACCTTTCTTCTCAGTGCCTTTTCCAGCTCAGGTTCAATCCCCAGATCACTGAATATATTTTCCCGATCATCAAAGAAAATTTTAGTTTTGGATTTCCTATCAGTTATATCCAATAGGTCCATTACTTTTTCATATTCCGGGCGAGAATTAATGGTAAGTTTGTCCACATCATCAGTGAAAATGTCTCTCATTATTCTCTGAATCAACTCTATATCTCTATGCAGAAGATCAGGGGCAGCGGAATAAGCACATCGACTCGCAACCTTATTCCACATTTTGTTAAGGATTCCTGAATCCTGAGACAGCTCCTCCTGCCCAATACCTTCCGCTACTGTACGAACAATTACCCCCATATTGGCAGGCTTTATTTCTGCCGCCAGCTCTTTAAGACGCTCACGTTCCCTCTCATCTTCTATTCGCCGAGAAATTCCTATGTAATCAGCATTAGGCATAAGAACCAAATAACGACCCGGCAAGGTAATATGGGTAGTCACCCGGGGACCTTTTGTCCCGATAGGCTCCTTGACTATCTGAACCACTATTTCCTTACCTTTTTTTACTATGTCAGAGATATTGACTATCTGTATTTCATTTTGACTCCGACCTTCTATTGCAGTCTGAGGTATAGCATCCTCAACATATAGAAAGGCATTTTTTTCCATTCCTATATCCACAAAGGCAGCCTGCATGCCAGGAAGGACATTTTCCACTCTACCTTTGTATATATTTCCAACCAAACGCTGGGTAACCGGTCTTTCTATATAAAACTCAACTGGTATCCCATTCTCCAAAACCGCAACTCTGGTTTCTTCATCGCTGACGCTGATAATAATTTCCTTTATCATATTACCATCCTTGTTTATTCTTTTTAATAATTCTACTCAACCGGATCTAAACAAAAACTAAAAAGCTCTTGTCCTCCCTCAGCCAGGAGTTTACAGCGGCTTACCTCAACAAAGTCTGATAGCCCACCCAGCCCAGGATATAATTCAAGAGACTTTATAACTTCCATAGGCCTGATATTCAAGCTGGAGCTGGTCATTAAATCCATCTGAATTACTCTTCTGCCATTATTTCTGATTAATGCAAGTGATATAATACCTGGTCTTATGTCAAAGGAGACCGATTTCCCATCTTTTTTTCTTCGACGTATCTCAATTTCTTCCATAGACATCATATCCTCAAGATAACCTTGCAGAGTCTCGAAACTGACTGAAAACCTGCTATCATCAAAGGCCAGTTGATAAATGGAGCCCTGGACCTGGGCCATTAAGGCCGGGAGGCCCTCTTTTAACAGACACGCTCCAATAACCTTAAACCCTGGTGGCAAGGTATTGTTAAAGGCAGCGACAAGAAATCCTGGGGAAACATCCTCAATAAGCTCAATATCAATAAATTCAGCCAGACCAATAAATCCTACCGGTAAAGGAAAACCAAAAAAAAGCTTGAAATGAGGATTAAATCCCTGACTTAGTGCAACCGGCAAGCCGGCTCTGCGCAATGACCGTTCAAAGGTACTTATCATGTCCAGGTGAGAGACAAATCGAGCTGAGCCGGCTTTTTCATAACTAATCCTGTATAGAGGCACAAGCATCACTCCCTTGGTCAAGGATAATCGGCTTAAACCCTGCATCTCCACATACTCCACAAACGGAACACTGATCATTTCTACAATCAGGAGTTGTTGTAGCCTCTAAGGCACTTCTATGCTCTTCTATTAAGAAATCCTTGCAGACACCACTGTCAATATGGTCCCAAGGCAAAATATCCTCATAATTATATGAACGGTATGCATACCAGCTTGGATCTAAACCTGAGATTTCAAAGGCTTTTTTCCAAATTTCATAATTAAAGTATTCTGACCAGCCATCGAATCTACAGCCCATTCTCCATGCGTTTTCCAAAACCCCAGAAAGTCTTCGGTCTCCTCTGGCAAAAACCCCCTCTAAAAAACTGACTTCCGGTTCATGCCATTTAAAGCTTATTTTTTTATCCTTAAAAAGTGATTTTAAATGCTGTTGCTTGTCTTTTATCTGCTCAAGAGTATTCATGGGCTCCCACTGGAAAGGGGTATGGGATTTTGGTACAAAAGAAGAGGCACTGATGGTTATTTTAAGCTTTCCTTTATTCTTAACCTGGTCCAGTCCATTTTTAAGTACTAAACGGGCCAACGCTACTATTCCTTCGATGTCAGCATCTTCCTCTGTGGGCAGTCCAATCATAAAATACAGCTTTATTCCGTGCCAGCCTGAATTAAAGGCAGCCGATACCGCGTCCAGTAAATCATCCTGGACAACACCCTTATTAATAACATCCCTCAATCGCTGAGTGCCTGCTTCCGGAGCAAAGGTAAGGCTTGAGCGGCGAACTCTCTGAACTTCCTTAGCTAAATCCACTGAAAATGAGTCGACTCTTAGGGAAGGAAGAGATACGCCCACCCCCTGGTCCTCAAAGGAGTCCAACAATTCCTTGATTAAAGGTCTCAATTGAGAATAATCCGCTGAGCTCAATGAAACCAAAGATACCTCATCATAACCGGTATTGTTAACTAGCTTGACTCCTTGCTTGGCCAGAGTATCTGCTTTTTTTTCCCGGACCGGACGATAGATCATGCCCGCCTGGCAAAATCTACAGCCACGAGTGCAGCCTCTCATTACCTCAAGCATAATCCGGTCATGAATAATTCCCATATTGGGAACTATTGGATTTAAGGGATATTCAACCTGGTCCAAATCTGCTATTATTCTTTTTTTAATTTTTCGGGGAATTTCCGTATCAATGGGATTAAAGGAAAAAATTGACCCATCCGCCCGATAATCAACCCGGTAAAGCTGTGGTACATAGACTCCGGGAATAGCTGCCAGATTTCTTAGCATTACTGCTCTTTCCTTATCTTTGTTCTCCTTATAAACCTCTAAAATATCCTGAAAGACGTCTTCCCCCTCACCAATGGCAAAAGCATCAATGAAATCAGCTAATGGCTCAGGGTTAAAGGCACAGGGACCACCGGCTATCACCAAAGTATCTCCCTTTTTACGATTTTTGGAATACATGGGAATGCCGGAAAGGTCTAAAATATTAAGTATATTGGTAAAACTCATTTCATATTGCAGGGTAAAGCCTAAAATATCAAAATTCCTTACAGGTTTTCTTGATTCAAGAGATAATAAAGGCAAGCTACTCTCTCTCATTAATTTTTCCATATCATGCCAAGGCGAAAAAACCCTTTCCAGCAAGGCATCGGGACGACTATTTATAGTATTGTATAGAATCTGCAAGCCCAGGTGAGACATGCCGACCTCGTAGACATCAGGAAAGGCAAAAACAACCTTGGTTAGCTCTTTATCCCAGTCTTTAACAACTGTATTCCACTCACCCCCGGCATAACGGGCAGGCTTTTCTACCAAGCCCATTAACCTTTCCATCAATTGACTGTAATTTTGATTTTCCATGGTTGTCAGTATTTCCTCCCAGGGATTTATAATATTTAATATCGGGATTTTATATTTGTGGAAATATGTTGCCCCGCTTTTTTTATTATAACACTAATACTTAAGAGAATATGGTTTATTGCCTTTATCACAGCTTTTTGCCTAAAAAACCAGTTTTTTTCTACGTACATAAACATTTAACAGTAGTCCGATAGATGCTAAATTTGTTATGATGTTGCTGCCACCATAGCTGAACAAAGGCAGAGGAATTCCCGTAACCGGCATAATCCCCGAAGTCATCCCGATATTTAGAAATATATGAAAGGTAAACATAGATACTATGCCTGTTGCCAATAAGGTTCCATAAACATCCTTGGCAACCATAATAATCTTAACACCTCTATATAATAGCAAGAAATACAGAGAGATTACTAAGGCACCTCCGACAAAACCAAATTCTTCTCCCACCACTGAGAAAATAAAATCCGTATGCCTAATGGGCAAAAATGTGTAATGACTTTGAGTTCCCTTTAGGAGTCCTTTTCCGGTGATACCTCCCGAGCCAATTGCAATTCTTGACTGCCACACATGATAGCCTGCTCCCAGCAAATCACTCTCCGGGTTCATAAAAATAGTAAGTCTGGTCATTTGATATTCCTTTAAAGCTACTTTGTGAAACAAACTATGTCTTGCTTCCTTTTTTTGATATTCCGGATTTGACTGGCTGAGATATTTATTTAAATCGATTCGTTCAAGGGAATAGCCGTTATCTTTTAGCTCCTGAATAAAATCTTTATTACTGTATAAATCGTAATCATCTCCATTTATTGCTTTGCTAACAGTTGCAATCTTGTTTTTCAGCTGAATATCTCCTGTATGCAGCAATTGATGAATCTCGTAAATTGAAAACACCATAATTAAACCAAAAACTATAATTCCGACAAGTATTTTCTTGTTTGCCCCGGACATAAATAACATACCAAACATTATTGACATAAATACAAGAGATGTACCGAGGTCAGGCTGAATAAGGATTAATAGCACAGGAAAACCAAGATAGATAAAACAAGGAAACATCTCCCAAAAAGTATTAAGTCTGCCAGAACGATTAGACAAAAAATCCGCAAAGGTTATAATTATAATCAACTTGGAAAACTCGGAAGGCTGAAAGGAAAAAGGTCCTATATAAATCCATCTCTGGGCACCCAGAGAAGTTGTACCGAGAAATA
>JAAXTT010000025.1 GCA_013336365.1 Peptococcaceae bacterium | reverse complement strand
CCGGTACAGGTTGATATTACCAATAACAGCGAGATAGAGAAAATTAAGGAATGGATATTATAATCCCCATTCCTTAATTTAATGAAAAGTTAAACTATTCTTAACCATATCTTAAAAAAATAATAACAATATAAAGGAAAAGCATTTTATGGTGTAGAAATAAAAGAAAACAGCAAGATAAAAGATTATCAACTGCCTGTAAGTTAAAAATACCCTTTTTGTATGTTGGTGCAATGCACATAGATAAAACATTTGATTACAAAAGGAGGCAGTCTATATTGAAGAGCTACCCCAAGGATAAAATCCGCAATATTGCAGTGGTGTCCCACGGCAACTCAGGAAAAACCTCTCTATTGGAAGCTGCACTATTTGATTCCGGTTCAATCGGACGCATGGGTAAGGTCGAGGAAGGGAACACCGTTTCTGATTACCATCCTGAAGAAATAAATCACCAGATATCTATCCACACAAGCTTAATCCCAATCGAATGGAAGGGTTATAAATTAAATTTACTGGATACTCCGGGATATTCGGATTTCATCGGCGAGGTAAAATCAAGTTTAAGAGTAACTGATAATACCTTGTTTGTTGTATCAGCAGTTGACGGGGTGGAGGTACAGACTGAGATTATTTGGGATTTCACTGAGGAAAATGATGTACCCAGAATGGTCTTTATCAACAAGATGGATCGAGAGAATGCAAATTTTTACAAGGTTCTTGATGAATTAAAGGAGTGCTTTGATGCACCCTTTGCACCGATACAGCTACCTATAGGCCAAGCAGCAGATTTCAGAGGAATTGTTGATTTATTGCAGGAAAAAGCCTATTCCTTCAAGGATGGTAAAACAGAGGAGATTGATATTCCTGAGGATATGAAGGAAATAATTGATAAATATAGAGAAAAGTTGATGGAGGCAGCTGTTGAGGGCGATGATGTACTGATGATGAAATATCTGGAGGGGGAGAATTTCACTCCGGAAGAGATAAGAAACAGCCTTTTTGATGGAGTAAAGGAAGGTTTGGTTGTTCCTGTTCTTTGTGGCTCTGCAACCAAAAATATGGGTGTGGGCAATATGCTGGATTTTATGACGGAATATCTTCCTGCTCCTGAGGCTCAGGATAATAAGGATTTCTCGGCTTTGGTTTTTAAAACCTTAGCAGATCCTTATGTTGGTAAAATGAACTTTATCCGGGTTTACTCCGGAACTCTAAAACCGGAAATGACAATTATAAATAATACCAATAAGACCACTGAAACTGTGGGAAAAATCATATTCACCCGGGGGAAAAATACTGCATCAACCTCAGAGGTATCAGCCGGCGATATAGCGGTTTTGGTTAAGCTTCACAATATAAATACCGGGGATGTGCTAACAGATAAGGACCATCCGGTTGATATTGAAGGCATAAGCTTTCCTGAGCCTACTCTCTCTCTGGCAATCAACCCCAAAAGCAAGGGTGATGAAGACAAGCTGGGAAATGCTGTAAATAAAATTCTTGAAGAAGATAAAACAATAACAATAAAGAAAAATGTTGATACAAAGCAAACTCTGATTACCGGAATGGGTGAAATGCATTTAGATATTATTGTTGAGCACCTAAAAAGGCGCTATAGTGTCGATGTTGTCGCTGAATCGCCAAAAGTACCTTATCGTGAAACAATAAGAGGTGAGATTAAGGTAGAGGGCAAGCATAAGAAACAGACCGGCGGACACGGACAATTCGGTCATGTCTGGCTAAGACTGGAGCCTTCATTGGATCAGGATTTCGAATTTGTAGAGGAAGTATTTGGAGGGTCTGTTCCGAAAAACTATTTTCCTGCTGTTGAAAAAGGCATCAGAGAGGCTATGAATGAAGGAGTTTTGGCCGGTTATCCCGTGACCGGGGTGAGAGCAGTGCTGGTAGATGGCTCTTATCACCCGGTAGATTCCTCAGAGATGGCTTTCAAAATTGCAGGTTCCCTGGCCTTTAAAAAGGGAGTGACCCAGGCCAAGCCGGTAATATTGGAACCATTTATGTATGTGGAGGTCACCTTGCCGGAAAAATTTATGGGTGAAATAATCAGCTACTTTAACAACAAGAGGGGTAAAATTTTAGGCATGGAGCCAGGCGGGAAAAATACTAAGGTTAAGGCCCAGGCGCCTCTTTCGGAGATGTATAGATTTGCAATTTCGTTAAAATCGATTACTCAAGGTCGCGGGTCTTTCGTTATGGATTTTAAGCGCTATGAAGAGGTTTCGCCCAAGCTGGCAGAGGAAATAATCAAAAAAGCTAAAGTTTTGGTAGCAGAATAGATTCTTCAGAAAATAGGATTTAGCTAAAAGGGGCCGGTCTAAAGGCAGATATTTTTGCCTGGACCAAGCCCCTTTATTTATTTGTACTTATATTGTTTCTCCAATAAACATAAAGTATCGGTCCAATACCTATAAATGTTAAGGACAATAAGCCCCAAGCCAGGGATTCTCCCCAGGCAATATTATTTTTTCGGGCATTCCAGGTTACCCATATAGAAGAACCAATCATAAAGAGAATAAGACAGGTATAAGCGAAATACGCAAAGATAATTTTAATCAATAAAGCTGAATCCACCTTTTATTAAATTATATCCCATTTTTGACAGCGAGCACCCCATCTGCCAATAACCTTTTTCTCTTCATATATCTCAACTATTTCACAATTATTTGGACAGCCTGAACAGTCAAAGCTGGTAGTTCTATATTGCAGACCTGTTATCTTAAAGCCTTTAAAGCCGGTTAGTCCTGTTTTATCTGTTTCCTCTCGAGCTAGCTGGGCAGCCCCGATAGCACCCATAACATTATAATATTCAGGTATAATTACTGGCAAGTCTAATTCTTTCTCAAAAGCCGCCTTTATTCCTGCGTTGGCAGCAACGCCTCCTTGAAATACTACCGGAGGCAGTATCTCTTTGCCTTTACCAACATTGTTTAAATAGTTTCTGACTAATGCCTCACATAATCCATTTACTATGTCACTCAGCTTATGTCCCATTTGCTGTTTATGAATCATATCAGATTCTGCAAATACTGTGCATCTTCCGGCAACCCGAACAGGAGTTGTAGAGCTTAAGGCAATTTTGCCAAATTCAGAGATTGGAATTCCAAGTCTGGAAGCCTGTTGATCGAGAAATGATCCGGTACCTGCCGCACACACAGAGTTCATGGCAAAATCGGTTACTACAGCATTTCGCATAATAATAATTTTTGAGTCCTGACCACCTATTTCAACTATTGTTTGAACATCCGGGACATATAGTGAGGCAGCAACGGCGTGAGCAGTTATCTCGTTTTTTATTACATCAGCACCTACCATTACTCCAGCCAGATATCTTCCGCTACCGGTTGTGCCAACGCCCAGAATTTCCAATTCATCGGGAATAAGGGCGTAAATTTCATTCAGTCCCGATAAAATAGCTTCCAAAGGTTTTCCTTGGGTCCTAATGTAAAGCGCTGCATAAATTTCTCTGTTTTTTCCAAGCACAACCAGATTAGTGCTTACAGATCCAACATCAATTCCAAGATATGCCATATCTAAAATCGTCTCCAATATTTTTATTTGGGTAGATTGCTAATTATGTTGCCATACCCAGCTTTAAATCATAATTATCATTAGTTCTTTTTCTGTTAACAAGATCAACAAAGGCTTCAAGTCTGGTTACCATGCCGGCCTTACCTGTTTGCTCATCTAAAAAGAAGGTCAAAACAGGTATGTTGTGAATTTTGCTGACTCCGTTCAGCACTGTTTTTGCTACTATTTCAGGGATACAGGTAAAAGGTGCCAGCTGAATTACCCCATCGTAGCCTTTGTTGGCATACAATACTGTATGCCCTACAGTTTCTTGGCCATGTCCCCCAATAGGGGTTGGCAGATAGGGCTTTGCAGCTTCCAGAGCAGTTAAGGTCTCCTGAGTGGTTCTATTGCTGTTATCTCTTGTCCAGTCGGTTAAAAAAATAGATCTATGGACTTCAACTCCTAAGTGTCCGAGAGTTTCTTCCACATCTAAATTGCAAGAGGGTTCAAGAAGAACAAATATTTCACCGACTATACCAATTTTGACAACATTCCTCCCTAAATCCCGGGGAATTAAAAGGAGTTCCTCCAGGGCCGCTTTGCCGGCTCGTTTAATTTCTTCCAGGCTATGGGCGTCATCGAGCCATTTAATTACTTTCTGATATATTTTTGAAGTATTTCCTTTTTCCAGTTCTATGGGTCTCAGGGAATGAGTCAGCTTTTCGACTCTATCCAAATATTTAAGTTTTTCCCAGGAACGTGTGACGCAGTCATATACAGACAAATATGATAATCTGCCGGGATTAAGCTTTTTGATATTTCTTAAAAAATCAATAGGATGGGCTCTTGGAGATTCAAAAACAATGACATCTATATCCTGTCCCACAGCATTAAGAATTTTTTTATGAACCTGGCCGTACAAACCGGCTCTACAGGGTCCTGAGCCACCGCTGGTTACAATTATTTCTGCACCATTAAGGCAGGCCTCCATGTAGCTGCCCATTAATATTTTGAGGGGAAGACAGGCAAATTCAGGAGAATAACGGACTCCGAAATCCAAGGTTCGTTTATTGGGTTTCTCAGGAACAATAACCTCATTGCCTAAATCATTAAGAAGCATTTTAAAGGCTCTCCAGGATTCTCCCATATGCGGAAAAGTTACTTTAGGCATATTAAATTGCCTCCTTTTTTCTCTTTACCATGTCATAAAACGCCTCTAACCTAGTGGCTATACCGGCATCCCCTGTGTGTTCATCTATAGTTATGCTCATATAAGGAATCTCAGGATGGTCTCTGGATGCAATTTCCATCAGGGTATCCACCATTGAATCCGGGCCACAACCAAAAGCTGTCAAATGTATTATTCCATCGATGTTATTTTCTTCAAAAAGATAATAGGCAGAATTCAGCACAGTATCACTAAAGGTCCAGAACATTCTTTTTTCAAGCTTGCCGGACAAAGAGCTTTTCTTCAAGGCTATATTTTCTATGGTTATGACCTTGACTCCCATTTCCTTCAGCTTACTAACCAAGCCAGAGCTGATATAATAATCATGTACTTCATAGGGGTATCCTAAGACTGCAAAGACAAAATCAGGTTTATTTCCATCATAAGAGGGAAGAACAGGCTCCATCCCACCATTGAGGTGTTCAATATATTGGCTGGGATGCAGACCCTTTTTAAGCAAGCTCAAATAATATTTATGAGCCTTTTTTGATTTCAGATAGGCAAAAATAATCCTTAATTTATTTTTATTCAAGCGCCTCCCAATTTTAATATACGCCTTTAACAAAGAAAACCAGCCTTTACGGCTGTCGATTTCCACATCTATTATCGGCGGCATATCAGAAAGACCATGTCGGATCATATCCGGAAGACCCAGAAACTTGGGGCAATATATAGTTTGATTATTAACGGATATTATTCTTGGTATAAAGAGAAAATCAACCTTTTGTTTAAGGGATAGTGCATGACCGAAATATACCTTTATCGGCACGCAGGCATCTGCTACGGCTTCCTTGACACCTTTATCCAGCAGGGTCTTTGTTGTTTGACCTGATAGTACGATTTCAACTCCCAGTTCTTCAAAGAAAACATGCCACATAGGATAATAAACATAATAAAACAGTGAGCTGGGAATCCCAAGACGTATCTTCAATACTATACAACCTCCTTGGAATATCTAAGCACGATTATTTATATAGGTTTTCACAATTAAATTTATTATTGCATTAGATAAATAATACCTCGAGATTATTTTATTTATCTATAAAACTTTCATAAAAATTGATATTATTAAGCATATTGTCAGTATGGAGGTATTATTTTACATGATTAATCTTTTGCCAGCCTATGCCAAAGCTAAAGAAGAATTATCTAAAACAACGCCAGTGGAAGTTTCCCAAAGAACTCAGGTAGCATTTGATCAGATTAAATCAAATTTTTTGATTCCATTTTTGGGTAAGGAGTATTTAGTCAGTTTTCCTGAGGGAGAGGTAACTACAGCTGAAGGGGATGAGGTTCCTTTGGTTGTGAAAATCTGTCATCTACACTACCTTACAAAGACCGGCAGGACCGAGTTGACGAATCAATACATATCCTTTAAAGAGCTGCCAAATGGATCAATATATATTCAGCCCTTTAATAACAGAGCCATAAGGCCTCTTGTTGCAGGATTTGCTTCAAAACCGGAAACAATGATAAAAGCAGGAGAGCATTTGGGTGGGAGAAGAGTAGAAATAGGTGATTATGCAGTTAAAATTAATATATATCCCAAAATCCCTATTACCTTTGTTATCTGGGAGGGTGACGAGGAGTTTGAAGCTTCGGGTGGTATTTTATATGATTCCTCTGCCAAATTTCATCTTGATACCGAGGACTATGCCTTGTTGCCCGGGCTGGTAATACAGGAGATGAAGAAAGCAATTGCCTTGCACCCATGAGACCAAAATTTATTTTAAAACAATTCTGCCTTTCACTGCCTTTGCTGTTATAGGCTGACTGCTATTAATAGTCAGCTTATCATCAGCTATTACCTTTCCAATTCGCAAAACAATGGGCTGATATTTCAAAGCAACTACTTCAGCAGATGAATTATCAGGGCAGCCTGCATGGATAATCCCATTACAGGTTCCCATTATGTAAATATTCCTTGCCGAGATAACCTCTGCACCGGGGTTGACATCTCCCATTACAACAACTGATTTCTCGGAAAAAACCATTTGCCCGGAACGAAGAGTTCGATTTATCAGCAATACCTGCTCACCATCAGAGTTATGAAAAGCATTTTTATCGTAGGAGACGGATTTATCAGATAGTGTTTTCTCGGAAGGCTTGGAAGAGTCATCAGCCTTAATGCTCGGATCTGAGGGCCATGAAACCTGATCTGAGGGAATAAGTCCATATTTCTGACATAGGTCCTCCAAATCTTTTTTGTGCAGATCTCTCTGATTATCAAAATTAAAATATAAAGTAAACTTTGCACCCCGGAAAAACCCTTGGGATTTTTCCATTTTATTGCTAAGATCAGTCTTTATTTCTTCGATAGCAACATCCGGATTGATTTTTATTACCAAACCATTTTTTGTGCCTTTAATACTTACTGCATCCATATTTTTATCAGCCTACACATTCTTTTAATATAATAAAACCATTCGATTAATTGAGTAAAATTCCTTCTTAATATCAGATAAGCTCTAGAAAGGGAGTAGATTATTGTTTTTGTCAAACTTAAACGACGTTGCTTGGTCAGAAAAAATAATATTACTATTATTGCTACTGATGCTTTCAGCAGCCTCCGGGGAAACAAGTATTCTCTCAATCTCAAGTGTATTTTTTATTCTGGCAATCCGTAGTTGTTTATTTTTTTTGGGAAAGGTCTTTATTGCCTCTCTGATTGCTGATAGATCATCGGATAAAACCGGTGGGACCATGGCTTTATTTAGGTAGGTACTGGTTAAGGCGTTAGTATACATGGCTTTATAGTCAATGGCTTCAACTAATCTTCTGGTGGTGAAATCCGCCAGTCCAATTCCATATCCATTCCCATTAGTTTCTTCGGTTAAGTTAAGCACAACTATTTTTTCAATAGCCGGACCTGACACAGCAGAACCGGGCTTGTAATTTCGTCTGCCGATAATATTAGAATCCATACCTGTCCCACTTATGTTTTTTCCGATTTCATCCACAATCAGCAAATCTAACTTGTCAAAAGGCAGCCTTGGCATGTTCAAACGAGCAATTTCCAGTAGGCGCTCTTCTTTTTCTTTGATATTTTTTGGCAATATAGCTTCGATCAGCATGGTATTTTTTTTTGCATCTTCAATAATAGCAAGACCTAACGCTATGGGCAAATTATTTATCATTAGGTCTGAGGTTTCTATAATAGCTGAGGATATAAAATCCGGTGCCTCTTGATGAATAGTCAAAGCACTCTTGTTTCCACCCAGCCCTACAGCCATCATTTTCTGCAAGCCACTTTCGGCGATGCCGCTAAAAGTGGTGTGGGGCTTGATTCGGTTAACAACAATAATATGATCATAGTTTTTGACTAAAATATTTACGTAACACTTTCGGTCACCATCACTACAAAATAATATGCTTTGATCAGAGGCAACCACAGGTGCTCCCATAGTTTCCATGGTAATTCCTAATTTATTAAGAATACTGAGCTGACCGGCTATTGTGTTTCCACCATGGCTGCCCATTGCTGAAATAATTGAGGGGAGGCAACCAAGAGAAGAAATATACTCAACCAGTGTCTTAAGTATTAAAGATATATTACTAATGCCCCTGCTTCCAGCGGTTATTGCCACTCTCTGACCCGGAATTATTTTTTGTTTTAAATCAGAACCGTCCAATGCTTGATATACTGCTGATTTGATAGAGGATATCTTTTTTTCGGGAAATATCTGAGTTAATTCCTTCATCACCCATGTATTATTCATTATTTCACCTTAGGTTAGAAATATATTACCAATATTATCACCTTAAAGGGTTTTTTAGTAAATAGAAGAATAATTATAGAATCACAGACGGAGGAAGCAAACTATGGTTGAGTTTTTTAATAGAAAGACAAGAAAACTGGATCATTTAAGAATTTTTTCCAAAACAGAAATAAATACTGAAAAATCTGTATTTGACGATGTTCATTTAATCCACCAGTCAGTCTCTAATGAAAAGCCTGACAATATTGATATATCTGTTGAATTCTTGGGGAAAAAACTTGATGCCCCAATAATAATAAACGCCATCACCGGTGGTCATCCTGATACTATAGGTATTAACAGAATACTGGCCACAGCCGCCAGAAAAACCGGAATTGCCATGGCTGTAGGTTCCCAGAAGGCAGCTTTGGAGGATTATCAGGTAAGAGACACCTTTGCAGTTGCCAGAGATAAAAACCCTGAAGGTCTGCTGTTAGCAAACCTGAGTGCCTCCTGTTTCTTCGAAGAGGCTGTTGAAGCAGTTAAAATGATAAGGGCTGATGGACTTCAGCTACATCTTAACCAGCCTCAGGAATTATTTATGCCGGAAGGTGACAGTACATCTAGGGATATATTGACTAATATCAAGCATATCGCTCAAAAAGCCAACTTTCCTGTTATTGCCAAGGAGGTTGGATTTGGTATGGCAATGGAAAGTATATGTGCTTTGTATAACGCAGGAATTAATCTATTTGATATAAGTGGTAAGGGTGGAACAAATTTCATTGCTATTGAGAATATCAGAAGTGGTAATTCAAATAAAGAATTTGAAAACTGGGGTATTCCGACTGCGGTCTCATTAATTGAAGGTGTTCAGCTTGATTTGCCAATTAAATTAATAGCCTCCGGAGGACTTAAAAGCTCTGCAGATATAGCCAAGGCATTGGTAATTGGGGCAGAAATGACTGCTATTGCAGGACCTATACTGAGAGAATTAAGCAAGGGATCAGTAGATGATGTTATTGAATACATAGAAGGATTGAAAATTGGGCTTAAGAAGATAATGATAATGATTGGGGCAACAAGAATATCTGATTTTTCAAGGCTTCCTGTCGTGATTACCGGAGAAACTGCTGAATGGTCAATTAGGCGGGGAACAGATATTAATTATTTTGCTCAAAGAAATTTCGGTAACAGCAGTTTATTATAGCTATAAAATAGTGTATAATCATCAAATAAATTAGTAATCAGATAAACCATAGATGGTGTCGCTTGCAAAAGCGAATAATAGGGAACCGGGTGCAAATCCTGGGTGGTCCCGCCACTGTAACCGGGGAAATGGCGCAATTGTCACCGAAAGGGAAGGCAGCGCAGATAGGTTGATGATCCGGAAGCCAGGAGACCTGCCTCTATAGGTTTTATTTTACGGTGAATGATGGAAAAGTTCACGGCCATTTGGCTGTCGGGCTTTTTTTTATTTTATAAAGGAAGGGGATATTAATATGCTTTTAAGTGAAACAATATCAAGAATCAACGAGGTTGATCAGGGTGTTATGTTAAAGACCAAGTCTAGGCTGGATAGTTTAATTAAACCTCCGGGAAGTTTAGGCAGTCTGGAGGAAATTGCAATTAAGCTTTCAGGAATTCAAAACCGGGTACTACCTGTGTATGGCAAGAGTTCCGTAATTTTGATGGCCGGAGACCATGGGGTAGTGGAGGAGGGGGTGTCGGCAGCACCGAAGGAAATCACCCTTCAGATGCTTTCTGCCTTTGCCTCAGGAGTAGCCGGAATCAATGTAATATCAAAACTGAACGACACTGAGCTGGTTGTGGTTGATGTGGGTGTTGACAGCCCAGTGAAAATCAAAGGGGTTATTGACTGTAAAATCAGAATGGGTACCGGAAATATAACCAAAGGTCCTGCCATGACAAGACAGGAGGCAATCGAAGCAATTGAGACAGGAATAGTAATAGTAAATAGCCAAATTGACAAAGGCTATTCTATTATAGCTACTGGAGATATGGGAATAGGTAATACAACTCCCAGCAGTGCAATTCTTTCTGTATTGGCCGGATTGGATGCTGAACTTGCTACCGGCAGAGGAACAATGGTTAATAATATGGTTCTAGAAAAAAAAATCTGGGCTGTTCGAGAAGCAATCAGAGTTAATGTGCCGGATCCCAAAGATGGCATTGATGTATTGTCCAAGGTGGGGGGACTGGAAATTGCCGGTCTGGTTGGGGTTATTCTAGGCTCGGCAGCACGCCGGGTTCCGGTCGTAATTGATGGATTTATCTCTTCAGCTGCTGCAATGATCGCTGCGTCAATTACAGAGAAATCAAAAGCGTATATTATTCCTTCTCATTTATCAGGTGAGTCAGGACATGATTTTATGTTAAAGCACCTAGGGCTAAAGCCTTTGCTTCATTTAGACATGCGTTTGGGAGAAGGAACCGGGGCTGTGCTGGCAATGAGGATTATAGAAGCAGCCTGCAGACTCACCTCTGACATGGCCAGCTTTCAGGAAGCAGGCTTATCTGATTTGGATGAAGACAAGCTAAATATATAAGCCTAAGCCTATATCAATTATGATAACTCTGTCCTGATAATAAGGCTTTTGCCTTGGGGAATTTCGGCAAGATAAACCCGGTTGTTATTATCTGAGACGGGATTATTATCTTCTTTTAGCAGAATAATAATATCCTCTGACGGGTTATTTTTCAACAAGACAATTGAATATTGATCCGAGGCTGCTAACGCCATAGAAACTTTATTTTCTATGGCGTTAAAGGTTCTTTCTATTACCTTGTTCTTTTCACCTGAAAATTCAATTTTTCCCAGAAGCGGAGGAAAGTTCTGTTCAAATATCTCCACAGAATGATTATAAATTGACTGATCGACCCGATCAGTCAATTTAATAGATATAGAATAATATTTATTGCTGTTTTTTGAATATCCTGTGAGAAATAATATTCCAACGACTGAGGATCTATACTGACCCATTACAGTATATGACGTAGCTTTCAGAAGTGACTTAAGATGGTCGGTTATTAAAGGCTTAGTAATAGAGTAGCCTACTGACAGAGATTTTGGAAGCTTTGCCTTTTGAATTGCATTTTCACAAAAGATAAAATAAATTAAATCAATTATCCCGGAATTAAACCCTATATCTTTCGGAAGTATTTCTTGAATCGCTTCAAAAAAACAGGCTTGGGCAGCTAAAGGAGAAATTGGCCTCAGACCTTCTAAAAAGAGACTATTGCTAAAATCTACAACAAATTTATTATTACAATTGCAAAAATAGACTTTTATGCTTTGAGTAGCAGATGCTTCCCGGTTGTGAATTGACAGGGTAGACCTTGAAGCTATTCCTCTGAGAATGACCTCAGTAATTGTCTTTGTTCTTTCTACGCTTTCACTTAAAAAGCCCTTTATCTTTGTCAGACCATATTTATCTAGAAGCTTATTAATCTTCCCGGCAGCAAGCTGAAGTGCAATATATTGGGAACGCAAATCCCAATAAAACTCTTCCTTCATCCTGACATTGTCTATTATTATTGAGTAAAAGCCCTTGCTTAGCAAGCCTTCTTTAAAAATTCGAACAGGAGTAATAATAATTCCCTCATCTAATATATTTTCGGAGATATTACTGTATATTGAGCCACCTATTTCCGAATAGGACATTACAGATACTGCCAAAAATAGTGCCCTACCATAAAAGAAAATAGGAGCAACAGCAACTAGATAAATTAAGGGCTGTCCAGTAATTTGGGGGTCATTTGTAATAATGCAATCACCTTTTTTTAAGGTTTCAAGTGGAAACGCCTCAAGTATCTTGTTAATTGAAGGAGGAAGTATGCCGGGATGTAATGATTTATTTTTATCTAAAAAAACAATTTTCCCTTCAGAAGAATATAATGCGCTGGAGAAATCCCGGTTGTATTTTACAGCAGGGGAGAATGCATTTTCTATTAAATAATCCTGACATGATTTTCCAATAGAGTTAAATGTACCGGTTAGAACGTCATAAGTCAGTTTATCCATAGCTTAATCACTCACCTCGATAATTTTATGTTCAGGTTCTTCTTTTAATAAAGTTCTTTTTTTATATTCTTTATTCAGCTCAATATATATAAGCTTTAGTTTAATGTTGTCCGGAATACCAGCTCCTTCAATTTCACAATCTACCAGGAAGGACCTTTTGAGAAGAGACAGGTCAGCTTGCTTAAGATATCCTGAGGGCAGGGTAATGGGGCTAATTTTATTTTGTCCCATCCATTTAATTCCCAGTTGGCGAGATATGGTTAAATCATAATGCTCAAGGTGATTGGAACTATTTATGGGGTCATTTTCAATTTCCAGGTAAATTTTATTCAGCATCTGTGCAGATAGATTCTCAAAAGGAATATTTAAATATTTTCTGTAGCTGTCTTTGATGGTTGCATTAAGCAACCAAGCTACAGAAAAATATTCTGGCTGACAAGGCATTATCACTCTTGATACTTTTAGTGCTTTAGCTAATTCTTCCACATATAACGGTGCAATAGCGCCAAAGGAAACCAAGGTATAATCTCTGGGGTCATAGCCTTGTTGGACAGTCAACTCATATATAGAATCAGCCAAATAACCGATTATCTCATGAAGCTGAAGATTTGATTTATCGGCAAAACAATAAAGACTCCCAAGCGTTATAGGTATGGCCTTGGTTATTGTTGTAACCAATATTCCTTTATTCAGTAAACCAAGGCTGGTATATGAGGACCCTATTTCTATAGTTATCAGTGTATTTCTTGCTGTTTTGAGGGCAAGACTTTGGCAATGTCTGATTCCTGCCGTCATCTCCGGACCATTTGAGCTGGTACTGTTTTTAAGAGTAGATTTTGTACTTACTAAAAACCCTTCTGAGTTTAAAAAATAGAATTTGCCTTGTTCAATTGAGCTACCGAATTTTTTCTTAAACTCCATTAGGTACGAATCAATCATGTTCTTTCTCTTAGCATCAAAGGCGGTCAGTAAAATAGCCTGATCTTCATTGGCTTTTGGGAATATCTCAGAGGACAAAGAGATATTTATTTCAGGCAAGTATCTCTTCAATATTTCCATAGCCCTGTTTTCATGAATGGAACAGCTGTAAGAATTAAGAAAACATATCCCCAAGGAAGTGATGCCCTTGTGCGCTATAAGTGGGACAGCTTCAATAATCTGGGCCTCATCCAGTGGTATAATGCGGTTATCCTCAGGAAGGATCCGTTCATTAATTTCAATTATTTCAAAAATCTCCTCAAAGTATTTTATAGTGTGTTGTTGGATTTTATCAAGCAGGCCTTTGGTTATGAGCAAGCCTGATTTACTGATCAAATTATTTTTTTTCAGATCAAAGGCAATATTAGTAGACAGCATTTCAAGCATAGTAATATCAAGAGTATTTTCACCGGAAACCAGATTAAATAATTCCACAGCAGTCTTATAGGGGTTATTCCGGTTTGTAGGAAGGCTGGAATAAAAAATCTTATCAATGCTATCTATGGACACAGAACCTCGGGTTAACTCATTTCCAATCTCTATTGCCATAGACCAAGGGGAGTAATTTTTAGTCAATTCACACCTCTTAAAATAATTTAATAATTAAGATTAATAGCTTAACAGTGTATAATGACTGATTAGAAATCTTGAAATCATTTCACCAATCGCAGCTGCATCCTCAGTGTGTAGGTAGTTATTTGCTGAGGAATCAAAAAGAATATTTACAGAGCTGTCAATTTCATCATCAGGAAGCCATAGGTTTACCGTCAACGGAAAACAAGGCAGGAAGGAAAGGGTACTGGATAAATCGGCTTTACTGTTAGGCAAACCCCCCAGCTCATGGAATATTCTCTCAAGTAAGGGGATTGATTTATCCTTGAGCCAAGTAGCAAGTTTGCCTATGGCCTCTCTTTTAAAGGCAGGATAATAGACATATCCATCTTCAAGCTCTCGGTATGAAATAAGCCTGCCTGTGAGGGAGGCACCATCCGATCTTATCAAACTATTGAGTATACAAAAACTCCAAGAGAATATTGGCATTTCATTTGTTTTTGTGAAAAAGACCCGACCTTCAGGATAGGAAACAGCTATGTCCTGCCCCAGACTAGTAAGGAAAAAAAGTGATCTATTGACATCAAAATGTATCTGGCTTTTTTCTGCCATTATTAACGGGTCTTTATCGGCAAAGAGGGCAACAGAATATTGATATGAAATATTGTATACACCCCAAGACGAGTTTGTAATCATATAGGGATATGGAGACATAATATTCCTCTGATATCAAAATCATTTAAACGATAAATTCATGCCTAATAATATCATCTTTTATAGAGAGTAGTAAAAAAAAAT
>JAAXTT010000219.1 GCA_013336365.1 Peptococcaceae bacterium | reverse complement strand
CTGGCAAAGCTGGTGTTTAAATTTAATTATCAAATATATTTATTAATAAATATATTTGTTTCTCTGATTTTTTCCGGATTTTGCAAAATAATACTGGAAAATGGTGTTATGGCAGTGGTTACACCATTTATATGGCTGATATTCTCCCACCAAATGGTGGATTTTTTATATAGAAGGAAAATAAAAAACAGAATTGACCAACAGGTTCAGCTTATGCTTCAGTTACTTGCAGAAATCTATAATATTTCGGATAACTTGGCTCAAGCACTTGAAAAGGTTGTTGACTCATGTCAGGAACCTTTAAGAGGTGAATTATCTAAGCTCATATTGAATATCAATACCAACGGAGATCTCCATGACAGCATGCTTGAATTTGCAGCAAATATTGACAATAAAGATGTGAATATTTTTGTACATGGAATAATTTTAGCCAATCAATTCGGTGCAGATTGTGGGGAAGTTATTTCCAGAAATGCAGAGGTTATTAGAGAGAGAATAATGCTGAGAGAGGAGTTGGAGAATGAGACCAAGGGCAAGAAGGCAATAATAATTATCTTTATGATATTATTGCCTGCAATATTTATTTGGTTGTTTTTCGGATTTTCTGATGCCAAAACAGTATTTACAGATAATGGTAAGGGAAAACATCTATTAGTTGTTTTATTGCTTGCAGAATACCTTTGTTGGTATTTTGACAGTCGCAAAGGGGTTGTAGATGAAATTTGAACGGCATATTAGTTTTCCCGGCATTTATTGCAGCTGTTGCATTTTTTGCCTGGTTTATTAAGGAAATACCGGCAATATCTTGGATGAAATTTTTAAACAAAGCCAGTACTTGGGGTTCGGGGAAAAACGAACTCCAAGTGCTGGCCAGTAGGCTTAGAATTTTGAATTTGCCATTAAGCCCAGAGATATTTGTTATTATACGTTATTTATTAATAATTCTACTTTTGTTTATAGGTTTAACACTAATAAATGCAGGACATGATTGGGGTTCAATTTTGCTTTTCCTTGCTGTAATTATGAAAAGAATGACGGAGGTTTTTTTGACCTATTTTGAGAGTAAGAGAAAGGAGGCATTATTACGGGACTTACCGATTATGTTGGATCAAATAAGAATTTATTCTAAGGCTACTGGGTATTTTCAAGCAATTAAGATTGTTGCTAGGTCTATAAAAGGCAAGCTGGGTAAGGAATTAGAGCAGATGTCTATAGAAATGGAATTTCTGGGGATTTCAAAAGCAGTAAAAAGATTTGCAGATCGATGTGATATCCCGGAATTTAGAGATTTTGCCCAAATAATTACTGTGGAGGAAGCTACAGGAGCAGATATAAGTAATATTTTATTTAATTATTCCACTATGATCAGACAAAGGCAAATATCTCTGATTAAAAGAAAGATTAAATTGCAGCCGATATTTATGAGTATCTTGCCAGGTATTTTGATTATCTTGTTGATGTTGATGTTTATTCTGCCACTTGTGGCAAATATTTTGAATCAGATAGAAGCAATTTAGTTATTTAGGGAGGATTGTAATGAAAATAAAAGTTATTGGTTCAATAGCTAAATTAATTAATGAAGAGAAGGGCAGCTATATGGTAGAAATGGCATTGGTTCTTGTGGGAGTAGCACTGACAGTTTTTGTAGCAGCAAGTTCTCTTTCTACTGATGGTATTGTTCCCAAATATGAAAGTATAAAAAATGAGGTATTAAGTGTCCCTGTTCCTGATCTTACGCCATAAGAAAGAAGGTGGTTGAATGTTTAACTACATGAAAGCTTTTAATCAGAACCAACAAGGAAGTGTATTTATAGAAACTGCATTTCTTATCATTGGAATTGTCTTTGCAGTGGCGCCACTGATTTTTTCTTTGGGAGAAACCCTAGGAAATAAGGTTCAGGAAATTCAAGCAGAGGTTGAACAGGTGGGAATTTAATGCCGGGGCTAAATATTGATCAGAAGGGGCAGGCTTTTTTAGAAGCAGTCCTTGTTATTCCAATGATATTCA
>JAAXTT010000218.1 GCA_013336365.1 Peptococcaceae bacterium | reverse complement strand
TGGCTAAGGTGCAAATCAAAGGCCCTATAGTATCCAGTAGTATTAAATGGATTTACGAGTGGTTTGGTATGGATGCTACAAGCCCAAAAGATGTTGAAGCGGCTATAGTTAGCGCTAGTGGTGCGGAACTTGAGGTTGAAATAAATAGCCCCGGAGGCGATGTTTTTTCCGGATCTGAAATTTACACAGCTTTAAAGGATTACCCGGGAAATGTAACTGTAAAAATTGTAGGAATTGCAGCAAGCGCCGCCGGGGTTATTGCAATGGCCGGAAAAAGGGTTTTAATATCTCCAACGGCTCAGTTTATGATGCATAATGTTTCGTCTATTGCGCAAGGAGATTACAGGGATTTTGAGCAGGAAGCAAATGTTCTAAAAAACTATAATATTTCAATAGCAAATGCCTATCTTTTAAAAACAGGCCTTGAGCAAAAAGAGCTTTTATCCTTAATGGATAAGGAAACCTGGCTTAGTGCCCAGCAGGCTGTAGAGTATGGCTTTGCAGACGAGGTAATGTTTGACGAGGGCAACCAATTGGTTGCCGGTTTTAGTTTTGGGACAATATTGCCGCCTCAGGTTATAAACAAAGTCATAAGTTTTGTTAAAAACCCCAGACAGGTTCAACAAAATGAAAATGAACCACCGGTTAACTATGAAGCCTTTGTAAATATCAGGGAAAAAGCCCAAGAACGACTGCAAATATTAAAATTAGGAGGTAAAAACCTTGAATAAAGAGCAATATCTGGCCAAAAGAAATGAGCTTATTGCTTTGGCTCAAACACTTATTGAAGAAGAAAAGATAGAAGATGCCGAGGCCAAAATGAAGGAAGTCGAGGTGCTGGATGCTCAATTTGAACAAGCCTGTAAGGCCCAGGCAAATATGAACGCACTGAAAGAGCGGGCGGTGGTGTCCAATATTGCTGCAAAATCTGTAAATATTGACGGCTTTGTAGTAGATAAACTGGAGAGCGCACCGATGGTGGATGAAAAGAAAGCCTACCTAAATGCTTTTTCCAAATATCTTCTTGGCAGGCAATTGGAGGAGTCTGAAAAGGCAGTATTTGATAAGGTAAACAAAGAGTTTAAAAACACGGTGCAAACTGCTTCTACCCATACGGTATTAATTCCTGAAACTGTCAGAGATGGTATCTGGCAGGAAGCAGGGGAAATGTACCCCCTTTTAAAGGATGTTTCCATGACCTTTGTCCCCGGGGATCTCACTATTATGAAGGAAACTGATTCTGGTGATGATGCCACCTGGTACGATGAAGAATCCCAGGTTCAAGACGGTGACTTTGGATTAGGAGAGCTTAACCTTACCGGTTGCGAGCTGGCAAAGGCAATACCCATTAGCTGGAAATTAAAGAAAATGTCGGTGGAGACCTTCCTACCCTACATCACTTCAAAAATAGCTGAGAAAATGGGCTCCGCCTTGGCAAAAGCAATAGTAGCAGGAGTAGGAAAACCTGGAATTGGTGATGAGTTTAAACCTCAGCCAAAGGGAATTGTAACTGCCATTGAAGTTGAAGTTAATACTCCACAAGTAGTTGAATATGCTGCTGTAAACGGGATAACTTATGATGATCTTGCAGATGCAATGGGTAAAATCAAATCCGCCTATAAGTCGGGCTCCTCAATCTACGCAAAAAGCACCACCATTTGGGGACAGCTTGCCAAAATTAAAGACGGGGAAGAAAAGCCCCTCTTTATTCCCGATGTAACAAAGGGTGGAGTAGGACTCATGTTTGGTCTGCCGGTAAAAGAAGATGATAGTGTAGGTGAAAATGAAGTTTTAATTGGTAATATAGCCAAGGGTTATGTTATAAACGTAAATGAGAACATGACCATTTATACCCAGGACCATGTAAAAGCCCGCTATACCGATTACATGGGTTACGCTTTAATAGACGGCGATGTAATGAGCACCAAGGCTTTTGCATTAATCAAGCAAGAAGCAGAAGTTTAGTTGGTGATATAAATGAAGGCAATAGTAGCAAGGTCTTTTAGAGAT
>JAAXTT010000024.1 GCA_013336365.1 Peptococcaceae bacterium | reverse complement strand
CCGGAGCAAAAATGTCTTGAGGCCAAGGGCGGCACCATGAGGCTTGGTCAGTATCCCTGCAAACTCAAGCCGGGAACCTTAGCCTTTAAGGCATATGGGCAGGATGAAATTCACGAAAGACACAGACACCGGTATGAATTGAACAATGAGCATCGCTCTCAGATTGAAGAAATGGGTATGGTTATAAGTGGAACGCTACCGGATGGTTCCTTGGCTGAAATAATTGAATTGCCCGATCATCCTTGGTTCCTGGCAACCCAGTTTCATCCTGAGTTCAAGTCTAGACCCAATAGGGCTCATCCCCTTTTCAAGGATTTTATCGGCGCGGCTGTAAAACATAAGAACAAGCAGTAAGCAGCATGTGATTTACTGACCAATGACCTGACTATATTTAAGTTGGGTCATTTTTGCATAATTAATTTAGGGAAGTAATTTTTTAATAGAAGGAGTGGAAGCATTGAAAAAGCGCACATTAATCGGTGGAATTGTGCTGGGCATATCAATTGTTTCATTACTGGCGGCCTTAATGGCAGTTATTGCCGGAGTCGGCAGAGATAACAGCCCCGGTATTTCGGGAATCAGTGATGTCGGACCTGCAGTTGGAGTAATTGAAATAAATGGTACAATAATGGGAGGCGATTCCTCGGGAATTTTTGGTGATACCAGCTCCGGGTCCCAGACAATTATGTCAGACCTCAGAGCTGCCTCAGAAAATCCTGATATAAAGGCGGTTGTTTTGCACATAAACAGTCCGGGGGGCACAGTGGCAGCTTCCCAAGAGATTTCTGATGAGGTAGTGAGATTAAAGAAAAAGGGTATTAAGGTTGTAACCTCTATGGGTGATATGGCCGCTTCAGGCGGCTATTGGGTGGCAGCCTTTTCTGACAGGATTGTTGCCAATCCGGGGACAATGACCGGCAGTATTGGTGTTATTATCCAGACAATAAATTATCAGGGCTTGTATGACAAGCTGGGCTTGGAAGGCAATACCTTTAAAAGTGGAGCCTACAAGGATATGGGATCTCCGGAAAGACCCATATCCACAGAGGAAACTTTGATTTTTCAGTCCATGGTGGATGATACCTTTCAGCAGTTTGTTGATGTGGTTGCCAAGAATCGCAAGATGGATCCCCAAGCTATTCGTCAGTTAAACGGCAGGGTGCTCACCGGACGGCAGGCTTTAAAGGCTGGACTTGTTGATAGCTTGGGAAATTATTATGATGCTGTAAGCCTGGCTGGAGAGCTTTCCGGTTTGGGAAGCAATCCCAGAGTTGTTGATTTCGCAACAAAAGGACCCCTTAGCCAAATTTTTGGCAGTCTTGAAGGTTCAGCCCTGGACAAGGCTGTAAGCTCCGGTCTCAATCAGTCCGGCTTGCCTCGAGTTCTTTTGTTATGTCCTGTTGCAACGCCTTTTCAGTGAGGAAATATTTGCAAATTAGCCAAGGAGGAAGTCAAATGAATGAAAACATACCGGAAATGGATTTCCCGATTGAAGAGGAGAAAAACCCGCTAGGGTTTTTAGAGCTCATATATGGAATAATATTTGAACCTGGAAAAACCTTTCAGCAAATTGCTGAAAGACCGCCGTTAAATAAGGTGCTGATTATTTTCTTGCTTTTTCAGGCCTTGTCTATGGTGCTCTTTATTGCCGGGGGAGTTTTTTCTAAAGGATTTTCAGCCTTTTCGGGAGCTGCCGGAATGGGCGGAACGATAAAGGCTCTCCTGTTTATTATGGCCTTTGCTGGTTTTATCCTGAGCTTTGTAAAGTGGTTAATGTCCAGTGCGGTTATCTTTTTTCTATCCGACCTTTTGGGAGGGAGAGGAAAGTCTTCTGCAGTCCTGGCAGTAACCGGGCTGGCGTTTATTCCCGCTATGATAATATCGCCCCTTCAGCTTTGGTTGATTTTAATGGGAAGTCATTGGTGGTCCTATGTCTTAGCGGCACTGACTATGATTGGTGGCTGGTGCTGGGTAATTGTTTTGCTGATAATCGGGTTGCGGGAAACTCAGCATTTGAGCAATGGAAAATCTATAGCAGTGATTTTTATGCCGGTGGTTTTGGTTATAGGTCTGGTTGTTTTACTACTGATAGGTCTGGGTTCAATTTTACTCCCGGTAATGATGTCAATGCCGGAACTGGCCGGAGGGGTGTATTAGCCTCAGCTTTATCTAACGGATATTAAAGGAATTTAATAATAAATGGCGAAGTAATTTTTTGAAAGGCAGACAGGTCATTATCCACTAGGGAGGTGTTGACTTTGCCTATCAAAACCGAAACAGTTTTGGCTATGCGTTGTCCTGAATGTGGTAAAATGGAGTATCACAAGATTCAGAGATTTCAAATTAGCAGGAGTGTTTCTTATGACGTCAAATGTGATTGCGGAACAGAGGTTCTGAGCATCAGCACCCAGGATAGGTCCCAGTACTCGTTGAAGCTGGCCTGTGTTTATTGTGGAGACCTGCATCAGCACACAGTATCAGGTAGAAGAATATGGGGATCGGCTGATGTGGTTGATTTATATTGCTCGGAAACTGATTTGGAATTAGGCTGTATCGGTCAAGAAACCTCAGTAAGGCAGGCATTGGATGGACGGGAAGAGGAATTGGAGTCCTTGGTCAGTGAATTCGGTCAGGATGAATATTTTTTCAACAGTCAAATAATGCATAAGGTTCTGCGTTTTCTTCAGGATATTTCTGAAAAGGGCAGCTTGTATTGTCAATGTGGAAACCGCCAGATCGGGGTGGATATCTTTCCGGATCGGGTAGAATTATATTGCAATAAATGCAACAGTGTGAATATAATATATGCTGAAAACGAGGATGATTTGCTGGTTATTCAAAACCTAGAGGAAATTCAGCTTTTGAAAAACGGCTTTGAGTGCTTGGATAGCCTTTCAAGAACCAGAGGACCTAGGGGTCCCCAAAATACCTCGGGCCGGGGCAGAAAAAACAAGCCTTAGGTCAGGGTATCCCTTTCCTTAAATCAAGGAAGTCAATTATTAAACATGGGAGGTAACATAAGGAAAATGTCATTTGTACCTATTGATGATTTATTAAAGGATGCTGAGACCCACGGCTATGCTGTAGGTGCGTTTAATTGTAATAACATGGAGATAGTCCAGGCTATTGTTCAGGCTGCGGAAATTGAAAAATCACCGGTAATATTGCAGGCCAGCCAAGGTGCTATCAAATATGCAGGCATTAATTTTATTGTGGCAATGGCAAGAGAGGCGGCGAGCTCCGTTAAGATTCCGGTGGCCCTCCATTTGGATCACGGTACGGGGTTTGATCAAATTCTTTGGTGTATTCGCTCAGGCTTCAGCTCGGTTATGATTGACGGATCCAAGCTGCCCCTGGAGGAAAATATCGCCTTGACTCGCAAGGTAATAGAGTGTGCCTATCCCTTGGGTTTGTCTGTAGAGGCAGAGCTTGGCAAAATCGGGGGAACTGAGGATGATATAACTGTTTCGGAAAAGGAAGCTACCTTTACTGATCCTGAGGAAGCAAGATATTTTGTGGAAAAAACTCAGGTAGGATCCTTGGCTGTGGCTATCGGTACTGCCCATGGTCAGTATCGGGGAGAGCCAAAGCTTGATTTTGAAAGGCTGAAAAAAATCCGTTCCTTGGTCAAGGTGCCCATCGTTTTACATGGTTCTTCGGGGGTTCCTGATGATGCTATAGCTGAGGCAATCAGCCTAGGAGTTCGCAAGGTGAATATTGACACCAACATCAGGGAAGCGTTTGTAATGGCTGCCCGTTCAATATTGGATAACAACCCCAGGGAAATAGACCCTAGAAAAATGCTTGGCCCTGCCAGAGAGGCAGCAATAGAAATAATCAGAGAGAAAATAAGACTTTTTGGAAGCTCGGGAAAGGCTTAAGGAAAAATATCCTTCAGAGGAGGGGAAATTAATTAAAATTTTTATTGATTCTGCCAACATAGAGGATATAAAAACTGCTCACCAATTAGGGGTAGTCAGTGGAGTTACCACCAATCCTTCCTTAATTGCCAAAGAGGGTCGGGATTTTATCCAGGTAGTTAAGGAGATAGTGGCTATCGTTGATGGTCCAATCAGTGCAGAAGCAGTCAGTATAGAAGCCTCCGGTATGATTAAGGAAGGCAGGGAATTAGCTGCAATCCATCCCAATATTGTAGTAAAAATACCTATGAATGCCGAAGGACTAAAGGCTGTCAAGATTTTGGCCGCTGAAGGGATTAAAACCAATGTGACCTTGATTTTTTCGGCTAACCAGGCATTGCTGGCAGCTCTGGCCGGAGCATCCTATGTAAGTCCTTTTATTGGTAGATTGGATGATGTAGGCTATAATGGAATAGAACTGATTCATAGCATAATGGAAATATTTGCCAACTATAGTCTGGCAACGGAGGTTATCGTCGCCAGTGTTCGTCACCCTGTTCATGTTACAGAGGCAGCTCTGGCCGGTGCGGATATTGCCACTATTCCATTAAAGGTAATAATGCAGATGCTGGAACACCCTCTGACTGATATAGGAATAAAGAAGTTTTTGTCAGATTGGGAAAAAGTCCCGGGCTAAAAGAGAAATGCGAGCTTTATTTATAGACAGGAGCAGGTGCTTCTCCCCTGAACATCAACCGCCTTATTGTAAAAATAAAAAAAGCCTACAGAAAAATTTTAAATTTGCCGGATTCTCCTAAGAATGTGGCCCTAGGGGTCGCTTTGGGCACTTCTCTTAACTTTTTACCTATGCCCTTTGTCAGCATTCCCATATCTTACATACTGGCAAGGCTTTTTAGGATTAATGCAACTGCAGCGGTTTTATCGGTTATTTTCATGAAATGGGCGGTTCCCTTTTTTTTCACCTTCAATTATTATTTGGGCAGACAATTGCTTGGGCTTAGACCTTCCGGCCATGTCAAGCATCACTTTCAGTTTGCGGATATATCCAGCATAGTTCTTTGGATAAAGGGACTTGGTACCCCCTTTATGCTGGGGGCGGCAATTAACTCAATTGTCTTTGGAGTTTGCACCTATTTTGCTATCAATGCTTTGATAAGCTACAGACTCAGAAATAAAACCCCAAAAGCATAACTTCAATAGTTATTATTTAGATCGGCCCATGCCGGAGATAATGGAGGATTACCTTGATTCAGAGTGATTTGGAAAGCAAAACTATGCAGGAGCTGTACAAAATTGCCAGAGAGCTTGAGCTTACTGGCTATTCCAGACTTCGCAAGGATGAGCTGGTTTTCGAAATAACTAAAAAACAGACAGAACAGACCGGCTTGATTATGGCCAGTGGAGTACTGGATATAATTAATGAGGGCTATGGTTTTCTTCGACCCTTTAAGTATTTGCCCAGCTATGATGATATCTATGTTTCCGCTTCTCAAATAAGACGATTCGATCTTCGAACCGGAGATCTTGTAGAGGGACAGGTCAGAAGTCCCAAGGATAATGAAAGATACTATGCCTTGCTTAGAGTTGAAAGAGTCAATGGCAACAGCCCGGAAAAATCTCCCGAAAGACTCCACTTTGATGGTTTTACCGCCCTTTATCCGGCAGAAAGAATTGTTCTGGAAACTACCCCCAATAGATTTTCAAGTCGCATTATAGATCTTATCGCACCTATCGGCAAAGGACAGAGAGGTCTGATCGTTGCCCCGCCGAAAGCCGGTAAAACCACCCTAATCAAGGAAATTGCCCACAGCATAACTACAAATCACCCTGAAATTTACCTGATTGTTTTGTTGATAGATGAAAGGCCTGAAGAGGTTACCGACATTGAGCGTTCAGTATCCGGAGAGGTTGTCAGTTCGACCTTTGATGAGCCTGCTGAAAACCACGTAAAGGTGGCGGATATGGTTCTGGAAAGAGCCAAGCGTCTTGTGGAGCATGGCTTTCATGTGGTTATCCTGCTGGACAGCATAACCAGGCTTGCCAGAGCACATAATCTGGTAGTTTCTCCCAGTGGCAGAACCTTGAGTGGTGGAGTTGACCCTGCCTCTCTTCATCGTCCCAAAAGATTCTTTGGTGCTGCCCGTAATCTGGAAGAAGGCGGTAGCCTGACAATCTTAGCTACAGCCCTTGTAGATACCGGGAGCAGAATGGACGATGTTATTTTTGAGGAATTTAAAGGAACCGGCAATATGGAGCTTATCCTGGATAGAAGGCTGGCTGAGCGCAGGATATTTCCGGCAATAGATGTAGTTCGTTCCGGAACCAGAAAGGAAGAGCTGCTGTTAACCAACTTTGAGCTGGACTGGATGTGGCATTATCGCAAGGCGGTGTCCGGCATGTCCCCCATTGAGGCAATGGAGCTTATGTTGGAAAGAGTAAGAAAAACCAAAACCAATATGGAATTGATGCAAAGCTTTAAAATATAAACAAATACCCCAGAGGGTTTTATGCGATTGCTGTTTGCAGATAAAGAAAATTGTTTTTTTGATCATCCCGAGTTCGCTCCCGTTGGAAGAACCGGAGACAGTTTTGTGGAGCTGGTTAGGGAGGATTTTATAGAGTTGCCCTCTGGCTCAACGCTGGTTTCTATTCCGGAAGGTGATGCCATTGGCATATTTACTGACAGCACCTTTAAAAAGGTAAAAAACCCTGCCCGAGGACAGGCCATGGCGGTTGGGGCAATCCTGCCTCAAGGCTATACTCGGACCTTTTGGCCCGCCTATAAAAGGAAGGATAACTCTAAAATCCTGCCCCTTATGGGCTATGCAGCTGCAGCTTGGCATAAGGGCAAAATACTTGTTGCTGCAATCAAGACAGATCAGCCAAAGAAATGGGATCCTGCAGAGTATAATTCTAAAAAACTTCCCCTTTTGGTTAATAATTTTATTGAGTCAATGCCTGACAACAGGATAATAAGACACCTTGCCAAATGTGCCTTGGAGTATAGCTGTTTTACAGCTCAGAATATTTTTTATTCTCGCTGGGAGGGTGGAATCCCCGCCTCTCCGGTGTGCAATGCCCGTTGCTTGGGCTGTATTTCTCTGCAGCCGGCCGAATGCTGTCCCTCCCCACAGTCAAGAATTGACTTCAAGCCAACTGCCCAAGAGATTTTTCAAATTGGCTACAATCATCTGGCAATTGCTGAGGATGGGATAATCAGCTTTGGCCAAGGCTGTGAAGGCGAGCCCTCTCTAGCGGCAGATGTTATCGGAGAGGCTATTGAAAAAATTCGCAGCAAAACTGATAAGGGTACAATAAATATTAATACCAACGGGGGAGACAGTGAAAAACTGGAATATCTTTGCCGTACAGGCTTGGACTCCATCAGGGTCAGTCTGATAAGTGCCAGGGAAGAGGTCTATAATGCCTATTACCAACCTCAGGGCTATCGGCTGGAAAATGTCAGAGCCTCCATTAAAAAGGCCAATGAGCTGGGGATATATTGCTCCCTGAATTTACTCACCAGTCCCGGGCTTAATGATCGGGAGGAAGAGGCAGAGGCATTGCTGGAATTTATCCGGGAAACCGGGATTAAATTGGTTCAATTAAGAAATTTAAATATTGATCCGGATTATTTTTTTAATAATATGCCTAGGGCAAAGGGGCAGATTATTGGGATTGCCGAATTTATCAATAAATTGAAAGGTCTGTCAAACCTTGATATAGGGAGCTTCAGCCGGTCGATCAGATAGGCTGGGGGAATTTTTTCCGGCGGTCATTAGGCAGGGTTATTTTTTTTGCCTCCAATAGTCTCTTGCAGGGAAAAAATCAGTATGATATAATCTTTTAGTATATTGAAAATGACTGTTATTATGTATAGCAGTTTTAATATTATAGGGAAGAGGTGAACCTGGTGAGAGAAGGTATCCATCCAGAGTACAACAACATCAAAGTTACCTGCGTTTGTGGGGAATCCTTTGAGACTGGCTCAGTCAAAAAGGAATTGAGAGTAGAAATCTGTTACAAGTGTCATCCGTTTTATACTGGTTCTCAGAGAACCATTGAAATAGGCGGCAGAGCAGACAAGTTTCGTAAAAAATATGGCATTAACTAGAACCATTGGCAGAGCACAGGCTCTGCTAATTGCTTTAATTTGCGGAAATTTCAAGACAGGTCAAACTCTAACCCGTGGAGTAATGTAAATGGCAGATAAATTTCAGTATGGTGGTCAGGCTGTTATCGAAGGGGTTATGATGCGTGGGCGCAGTAGCAGATCTATTGCAGTAAGACTGCCTGAAGGCGGCATTGTTGTAGATAACAAGCCCGTGGGCTCAATAACCGGGAAATACCCATTTTTAAAATGGCCTTTGCTTCGTGGCTTGGTTGCCTTGGTGGAATCCTTGGTTTTGGGCATTGAGGCTCTCAATTTTTCCGCCAACAAAGCTATGGGAGAGGATGAGGAGCTTAGTAAGACAGAGGTTATCCTTACTATGGGCTCAGCCTTCGCTTTGGCTATTTTTCTTTTTGTTGTATTGCCCACCTGGGGAGCTCATCTTTTAAAGACCATGGTTCAAGGGGCATTTTTGCAGAACCTTATTGAAGGGGTCTTCAGGCTTACTGTGTTTTTGCTTTATGTTATCATTATAGGAAAGCTTCAGGATATAAAACGGGTTTTTAAATACCATGGAGCAGAGCACAAGGTAATCAATGCCTATGAAGCCGGGGTTGAATTAGAGGTTGAAAAGGTACAGAAATTCAGCACCTTCCATCCTCGTTGCGGAACCAGCTTTCTTTTGATTGTGCTGGTAATGAGCATATTTCTATTTGCTATGCTGGGACATCAGGTCCTTTGGTGGAGGATTACCTCCCGAGTTCTGCTGTTGCCGGTTTTAGCAGGGATTTCCTATGAGGTTCTCAAGCTTTCGGCAAAATATATGGACAATTTACTGTGCCGGTTGCTTTTTTGGCCGGGTAGATGGTTGCAGGCCCTCACTACTGAGGAGCCTGAGGACAGCCAGGTTGAAGTAGCTATTGCAGCGATAAAATCAGTTATGACGGAAAGTGAGGAGCAGGTCAATGCTTGACAAACTAGCCAGCCTAGAAACTAAATATAATGAGCTGGAAAGCCAAATAAGCAAGCCGGAGATAATTGCAGACAATAATCTTTGGAGACAATTGGCAAAATCTCATTCCGAACTCACTGAGGTTATATCTGTTTATAGGGAATATAAGCAAACCATGAAGAGTACTGAGGAAGCTCGGGAAATGATGCTGGATAATCCGGAGCCCGATTTCAGAGAAATGCTGGAGCTGGAATTGGAGGAGCTGTCTGAAAAGGAAAAGGCTTTGGGAAAAAAACTCAGACTGCTGCTTTTACCAAAGGACCCTAATGATGAGAAGAACGTGCTGATTGAAATTAGAGCAGGAACAGGTGGAGAAGAGGCTGCCCTTTTTGCTGCTGATTTGTTTCGCATGTATACACGATATGCTGAAAAACAGGGCTGGAAATCAGAAATTATGAACACCAGCTTTACTGATATTGATGGAATAAAGGAAGTAATTTTCCTTATTGAGGGTAAGGGAGCTTACAGCAAGCTCAAGTTCGAGAGTGGTGTTCACCGGGTTCAAAGGGTACCCAGTACTGAATCCAGTGGACGTATTCACACCTCAGCCTCAACAGTGGCAGTTTTGCCTGAGGCAGAAGAGCTGGAAATAGAAATCAATCCCAATGATATTAGAATTGATCTGTTCTGTGCCACCGGACCCGGTGGACAGTCAGTAAACACCACCCAGTCCGCAGTCAGGCTAACTCACATTCCCAGCGGAATAGTTGTTTCCATGCAGGATGAAAAAAGCCAGCACAAAAACAAAGATAAGGCTATGAGAATACTGAGAGCCCGGGTCAAGGACAAAATTGAACAGGAACAAAAGGACAAAATAGACAGCGACCGTAAGTCCCAGGTTGGCAGTGGCGATAGAAGCGAGCGGATAAGAACCTACAATTTTCCTCAAAACCGGGTTACAGATCACAGGATTGGCCTCACCTCTCATCGACTCCCGGAGATATTGATGGGAGAACTGGACGAGATAATAGACGCCTTGGTGACTACTGATCAGGCTGACCAGCTGGGACAGACCCTATAGCAGAATTTAAATCGTTGAATCAGGAGTCAGGATAGGAATATATTTTTCCAATCCGGCTCCTTAATTATTATAAGGATGATTTGATTGAACATCAGTCAGTGGCTTTTATATGCCAGCGATTATTTAAAAAGCAAATGTCAAGGTGCCGGACGAATAGATGCAGAGCTACTCCTTGCTCATTGCCTGGAAAAGGACCGAGTAGCCCTTTATCGGGATGCTTTGGATACTCTGACCGCCCAGCAGCAAGGACATTTTCTTTCCTTGCTGGAAAGGCGAGGAAAGGGAGAGCCCTTGGCCTATATCACCTCAAAAAAAGAATTTATGGGCAATGAGTTTTTTGTCAGGCCCGGAGTGCTGATTCCTCGTCCAGACACTGAATTGATGGTGGAAAGGGTTGTGGATGCATATATAGACCGGCAAACCTTAGTTGATGTGGGTACTGGCTCCGGAGCAATTGTGATTTCTCTGGCCCTGTTGTTGAACTGGAAGCGCATCTATGCCATCGATATTTCCCAGACAGCCTTGGAGGTCGCCCGCTATAATGCTTTCAGGCATGGTCTTAGTGAAAGGATTGAATTTCTCCGGGGAGATTTGCTGGCACCGATTTTCAAAATAAAGGATATTAAGGTGGATTTTATCACAGCCAACCTGCCCTATATTCCCTCCGGGGAAATCCCAGGTCTCATGCCGGATGTTAAGGACTATGAACCCCTGATAGCTTTGGATGGAGGACAGGATGGGCTGGATTTTTACCGCCGGTTGATTTTACAAGCCCGGGAAATATTAAAGTCCGGTGCCTATTTATTGATGGAGATAGCTTCCGGTCAGGGAGAAATACTTGAAAGAATTATGACACCTGAATGGAGTTTGGAAATACTCAAGGATTTAGCAGGAAGAGAGAGGCTTGTAGTTGCCAGAAGGCTTTAATTATTGGTCTCTGGGATCAGATTGTTTTTATTGCAATAATAAAAGTTTGCCTCTGCTTTGGTTAAGGAAGATGTGTTATACTACCCGTTATATGGGGTGATTATTAATGAGTGCTGCTGGCTTGCAAACCCTTTTTTGGCTTTTGGACAAGGACAGTCCTGAGCCGGATATTATAAATGCTGCTGCAAAAATCATAATTAATGGTGGCCTGGTGGCATTTCCCACAGAAACAGTTTATGGCCTAGGTGCCAACGCCCTGGATGGAAGGGCAGTGAAAAAAATTTTTGCAGCAAAGGGACGTCCCGGGGATAATCCCTTGATTCTTCATGTTTCCGATCTTGATATGGTTTACAGGTTTGCCGGAGAGGTCAGTGACAAGGCATTAATATTAATGAAGAAATTTTGGCCCGGTCCTCTTGCCCTGGTTTTGCCGGGGAGTAGCAAAATACCTAAAGAAGTTTCTGCCGGCTTATCCACCTTGGCATTTCGAATGCCGGATCATCCTGTTGCCCTTGCCTTGATCAGACAAGTGGGGGTACCTATTGCAGCTCCCAGTGCCAATCTTTCAGGTAAGCCCAGTCCTACTACTGCAGGGCATACCTATAGTGATCTTAAAGGAAAAATCGAGGCAGTTTTGGACGGAGGACCCTCAGGTATGGGGGTTGAATCCACAGTTTTGGACCTGACCCGGGAGATTCCTGTTATTCTAAGGCCCGGGGGAGTAACCCTTGAACAGCTTAGGGCCTTGGTGGGTCGGGTAGATCTAGACAGCTCCATAACAAACCCCGAAGAGGCAATTGAACAGCCCCGTTCCCCAGGAATGAAGTATCGGCATTATGCTCCTGAGGCTCCGGTAATTTTGATTGAAGGAGCTGAAGAAAAAGTAACTGCTGAAATAAAACGCTTGCTGGAAGACTATGGCAAAGAAGGTAAGATTGTAGGAGTTCTTTGCAGAGAAGGTAATCAGGACAAATATCCCGGTTCGGTGTGTATTTCTGCAGGCAGCTATCAGGATTTTTCCTCAGTAGCAGCAGCTTTGTACAATGCCCTTCGACAGTTTGATCAAACCGGAGTGGAGGTAATTCTGGCTGAGGGGGTTGAGCCCACCGGTCTCGGACTGGCAGTAGCCAACCGACTTCGCAGAGCGGCAAAAAAGATTGTTTATCTGGCTTGATTTATTATAAATAGATATGAGGTTTGCAATGTCGATTATTACAGTGTTTTTGTTGGCTCTGGCCTTGGGAGCAGATGGTTTATCTCTTTGTATCGGACTTGGTATTACCGGAGTCAGAAGAGCACAGATATATATTATAAGTGGAATAATTTTCCTGTTCCATGTGCTAATGCCTCTCATTGGTTTGTATTTAGGACAGCTGGCCGGGGATTTGCTTGGTCGGGCAGCCGGGATTATCGGAGCCTTAATAATTATATATTTGGGAGCGAAGACAATCTATTGCACCTTCAGGCCTCCACCGGAAACCCTTGAAAAAAACTCCTTTGGCATTTGGAGTATGATTGCTATGGCCATGAGTGTCAGCATGGATGCCTTGAGTGTGGGCTTCAGCTTAGGTACACAGCAGTTAAGTCTGCTTCTGGTGGTATCTCTTTTTGGGTTTGTTGCAGGAATTATGGCTATTTTAGGTTTTTATTTAGGCAAGACCTGTGGACCCTGCCTGGGAGAAAGGGCGAATTTGGCTGCAGGTATTATTCTCTTAGGGATAGGTGTCAAGCTTCTCATATAGGTATATAATTGTCTGATACTTTCTAGGGGAGGGTATAATTGTGAAAATTTTATTTGTTTGCACCGGAAACACCTGTCGCAGCTGTATGGTCCAGGTGCTGACCCAGCGGGAATTGGAGAAAAACGGGGACACCCTGGTCAAGGTAATATCAGCCGGCACAGACACCAAAACAGGCTTGCCTGCATCAGAAAATGCAGTTCAGGCAATGAAGGACATGGGACTGGATTTGACAGCTCACAGGTCTGCTATTCTTGATGAAAGGCTTATAGCAGAGGCAGATTTGATTTTGGCTTTAGCAGAAAGACATTTAAAGGAAATAACTAGGATAATGCCTGAGGCGTCAGACAGGGCCTACACTATCGGCAGCTATGCCGGGATAGAAGGGGATGTAGCTGATCCTTACGGCGGTGACCTTAAGGTTTACAGAAAAACTGCCGGCGAATTGGCCAATTTGGCTGTGCTTGCCGTGGAGAGGTTGCTGCAAAGCATGGGCAAAGTCAAATAAGTCTTCCTTACAACGATAGGGAGGTTTTTGAGGATTACTGTAGAATCCTAATTTTAATAAACAGGGTATTTCAGGAAGTCTTCGGTTAAGAGCAATTTACAGGGAAGGGAAGTTATTATTTTGCGAGTGGTGCTGGCCTGTGATCACGGGGGTTTTAAATTAAAAAGTGAAATATTGGATTATTTAACCGGCAATAAAATTGACTGTCTGGATGTAGGAACCTATTCAGAGGAATCAGTGGACTATCCGGATTATTCTGTTAAAGCTGCTCAGGCAGTGGTTTCCGGAGAATGTGACCTGGGAATAATCTGCTGTGGAACAGGAATCGGTGTTTCTATAGCTGCCAACAAGGTTCCGGGAATAAGGGCAGCCCTTTGTCATGATACCTTTTCTGCCCGGATGGCAAGAGAACATAACGATGCTAACATTTTGACCCTGGGTCAGAGAGTAATTGGCCCCGGTCTTGCCCTTGATATTGTTGACGCCTTTTTAAGGGCGGGTTTTCAGGCAGGTGGCAGACACTGTCGCCGAGTTGAAAAAATTGCTGAGCTGGAAAAAAGGACATGTCCTTAAACAGTTAGTAGTGTTTTTTTAGGATAATTTAATTTGGGATTTAAAAATTCCCTGTTTTTGCAATATAAATATTGAAAGCTATTAGAAAGCTAATGGGAGGAAAAAAATGTTCTTCAAAAGCCGTCTTAGTGAGATTGACCCTGATGTAGCCAGGGCAGTTAATCAGGAACTGGAGCGTCAGCGCAACACCTTGGAGCTTATCGCTTCGGAAAATATTGTCAGTACTGCAGTATTAGAGGCCCAGGGCTCGGTTCTGACCAACAAATATGCGGAGGGATACCCGGGTCACAGGTATTATGGAGGCTGTCAGTATGTTGATGTTGTTGAGGAGCTGGCAATAAACAGAGCAAAAGAGCTTTTTGGTGCAGAGCATGCCAATGTTCAGCCTCATTCCGGAGCTCAGGCCAACCTTTCAGTATATTTTGCCCTTCTTAAGCCCGGAGACACCATTTTGGGTATGAACCTTTCCCATGGTGGGCATCTGACTCATGGCCATCCGCTGAATATTTCCGGAAAATATTTCAATATCGTTTTTTATGGAGTAGAGGAAAATACCAATGTTATTGATTATGACAAGGTTATGGAAATAGCTCGCAAAAGTAAACCTAGAATGATTGTTGCCGGATTCAGCGCTTATCCCAGAAGCATTGATTTTAAAAAATTCAGAGAAATTGCCGATGAAGTGGGAGCCTATTTAATGGTAGATATGGCTCACATTGCCGGATTAATAGCTGCCGGTCAGCATATGAGTCCGGTTCCCTATGCCGATGTAGTTACCACCACCACTCATAAAACCTTGCGGGGACCCAGAGGCGGTTTGATTCTTTGCCGATCGGAATATGCCAAGGATATTGATCGGGCAGTGTTCCCGGGAATCCAGGGCGGTCCTCTTATGCATGTGATAGCTGCTAAGGCGGTATCCTTTCGCGAGGCATTAAAACCTGAATTTAAAAAATATCAGCAAATGATTGTCGCCAATGCCAAGGCTTTAGCTGAGTCCTTGTCTGGCAGAGGCTTTGAACTGGTGGCCGGGGGTACTGACAATCATCTTATGCTGGTTGATTTAAGGAGCAAAGGAGTTTCCGGCAAGGATGCCCAAGAGATACTTGATGAGGTGGGAATTACAGTCAACAAAAACTCCATTCCCTATGATCCTCAGCCTCCCGCAAT
>JAAXTT010000023.1 GCA_013336365.1 Peptococcaceae bacterium | reverse complement strand
TTTGGTTGACAGGATAAGATTTGGTGAGGTAGTTGACTTTATTGATTTTAGAATCTGGCCGGTTTTTAATTTTGCGGATATTGCCATTGTATTAGGTGCGGCAATATTATTTATGATAGTTTGGAATATGGAAGGTCTGTCCGGAAGCGAGGGGTAGTATTGTATCATATTCATTTTTATCAGGCTGAGGAGTGCCATTCAGGGATTAGGCTGGATGTTTTTCTCAGTTTGGAAAACCCTGAACTAAGCAGATCTCATATGCAAAAATTGATTTGTGAAGGTCTGGTGGAGGTAAACAGTATTCCTGCTAAAGCCAGCTTCAGACTAAAAGTGGGGGATCAGATTATTTTAAGAATGCCACCTCCTGTGGAGCTGGTTATGGCAGGGGAAGATATTCCTCTGGACATATACCATAATGATGCTGATCTGATAGTAGTCAATAAGCCTAGGGGAATGGTGGTTCATCCTGCCGAGGGCAATTATTCGGGAACTCTCGTTAATGCCCTGCTTTATTGCTGTAAGGATTTATCCGGCATAAATGGGATTATAAGACCCGGAATTGTTCACAGGCTGGACAAGGATACCTCAGGATTGTTGATGGTAGCAAAAAATGATACTGCTCATATTGAGCTGGCAAGACAGCTGAGTATACACAGTGTAGACAGAATTTACTTAGCCTTGGTCCAAGGAATTGTTAAGAATGATTTTGGCAGGATTGATGCGCCGATTGGAAGGCATCCCAAGGATAGAAAAAAGATGGCGGTTACTCCGGGCAAGGGAAGAAATGCCGCTACCAATTACAGGGTTTTGAAGCGTTTTAACAAGGAAAATTTAACTCTGCTGGAATTGATTTTGGAAACAGGTAGGACTCATCAGATAAGGGTGCATATGAAATGGTTGGGCCATCCCTTGCTGGGAGATTCTAAATACAGTCAGGCTAAAAATAGGTTTGGCTTGGAAGGCCAGTTTCTTCATGCTAAATTGCTGGGTTTTCTTCATCCGAAAACCGGCAGTAAAATGATTTTTGAAGCCCCTCTTCCCAAGGAGCTTGAAGAAATACTCAGCAATCTGGAGGAGTGACCGGACCAATTCTATGGTCTTGTAGTTACTGATTGAAGGGTAGAATTTTTTTGACAATAGGCGTAAATTAGATTAATATAAACTCAAGTAGTTAGATAGGGTATGTAATCGATTAAACCACTAGGAATTAAAGATAATATTATTGATGGTGAGGTATTGAAATGTTGCGTTTTTCTACTAGGTCCAGATATGGACTAAGAGCGATGATTGAATTGGCCTTAAATTATTCTCCCACTCAGCCAACACCTCTAGTGAGAGTGGCGGAAAGCCAGGATATCTCCGAGGGCTATCTTGAACAGCTAATGACCTTTCTAAGGAAGGGTGGTTTGGTTCGTAGCGTCCGGGGACCTCAGGGCGGGTATTTACTGACCAGAGTGCCATCGAAAATAACTGTGGGTGAGGTTATTCGCTGTTTGGAGGGCCCAATCAGTCCTACCGGCTGTGTAAGTGAGGATAACCCTGAAATTTGTCAGCGCTCTTCAGCCTGCATTACCAAGGTTCTTTGGGAAAGGGTAAGGGAAGCTATTGCATCGGTTTTAGATTCCACAACTCTGGAGGATTTATGCAAGGATGCAGATAAGCTCCGCCAAATCCAGGAAGCGGATAATTATTCCATATAATTATTTAATAGTTATAGCGACATAAAATATATTACTAAGGGTGCAGAATGATTAAACGAGTCAAAGAAATTGCCTATATGCGAGCCTTTGCCGCCTTGTCGATTATAATGATTCATTCGACCTCAGGCTATATCAATACAGGATTTTTAGGCTCCGCAGTCAATCAGATTCCACGTTTTGGATCACCCCTTTTTGTGATGATGTCTGGGTTTATTCTTTATCACATTGAGCTTAACAGGCCCTCAGTATCCTACCTTTATTTTTTTAAGCATAGATTTCTTAAGGTAGCAATCCCATATTTAATCTGGACAGTTTTTTACACAACCTTTTCCTTGAAATCACAGCTTCTTGGAGGATTCGGAACAGAGCAGCTGGCAGGTATATTTAAGATATATCTGGTTAATATATTTACCGGAACCGGTTATGTCCATCTGTACTTTATTCTGATAATGATTCAGCTTTATAGTATTTTCCCTTTGCTTAAAAGATCTATTGAAAAAAACATTACAGTGGCAATAGCCCTGACTGTTTTTATCTCTCTGACCTTTCAAATGCTGATATATATTCACAGGCTGGGGATTATTACCTTGCCTGATTTGGGAATAGCATACGCTACCTTGTTTCCGGGGTGGCTGTTTATTTTTGCCTTTGGAATATTATTAAGAATTAAACTGGATCAGATTACTGATTTTTGGCAGAAAAGAAAGACCCTGTGTTTGCTATCCTGGTTAACTCTTATGGTTATTGCGGTTTTTGAGGTTCGGATAACCAAGGTTGAGATATCCCTGAGACCTGTTATTACACTGTACGGGGTCTTTACATTTTTCACCTTCTATTTATTTTTTGAGAAGTTGAAGAATCTGGTCACACCCGGGACAGACAGACTGATTGAATGGGTTGCAAATAACTCCTTTGAGGTATATTTGGTCCATCCCTTTATTTTAAATATGCTGGTGATTTTTTACAGTTGGCCCGGGTATATTGGTGCCCTGGGTTTGTACATGTTTGCAGTAATATTTACCTGTCTGTCCATACTGATTCTTAATTGGGTTCGGTGGCAGATAAGGGCATTATCCTTTAAGGAAGCCGGGGTTGTAGACAGTAAATGACTGATTTAATAGCAGGGTATATAGTAGCAATTAATATATTGGGAATTTTTTTGATGCTATTGGATAAGCTTAAGGCAAGGTCCGGAAATTGGCGAATCTCTGAAAAAACACTGATCTTTATTGCCATATTAGGTGGGGCACCCGGAGTCTATCTTGGCTTAAAAATTTTCAATCATAAGACTAGGCATTTCAAGTTCAACACTATTGTTCCGGCAATAATACTTATTCAGTTATTGATTTGTATTTATTATCTATATGGTCGTAATTAGTATTTATTTTTGTTTTTTGATTTTATGAGAGCTTTAGCGTTTTTAATTCCTCCAAACTGGGAAAACATATCTTTGATTTTTTCCTTTTCAATCTGCTTGGAGTTAAGACCTTCGTATCTGGCCTCTTTTTTTAATTTCTTATGGCTTAACAGACGTTCCTCGCTAATTACACCTTCCTCCAATGCTTTTCTTATAGCGCATCCCGGTTCATTTTCATGCTGACAGTCTTTAAATTTGCACTCCTGTGCAAGCTTGCCAAGCTCAGTAAAGGTTTTTTCCAGGTTTGCACTTTCCAGCTGCAGCTCCCGCATACCGGGGGTATCTATTACTGCTCCCCCGGAGGGAATAAGGATAAGTTCCCGCCTGGTTGTTGCATGTCTGCCTTTATCATCCCTTCGTATTTCTCTTGTCTCAATAATATCATCTCCAATGAGCCGGTTAATCAAGGTTGATTTTCCAACCCCGGATGAGCCCATAAAGGCTACTGTTTGACCGGGAGTAATATATCTGAGGATGGTTTTATAGCCGTCCTCCTTCATGCTTGAGGTGACAGCAATGTCAGCTCCTAAAGCTATTTTTTCTACTTGTGAGATATTTGTTGTCAAATCCCGGCATAAATCTGATTTGGTAAGTACCACTACAGGTGTAGCTCCACTGTCCCAAGCAATGGAAAGATAGCGTTCAAGTCGTCTCAAATTAAAATCTTTGTTCAGGGACATGCAGATAAATACAGTGTCAATGTTTGCTGCCACAACCTGAAGGTCATTTGAGGTTCCGGCGGCTTTTCGAATAAAAATACTTTTTCTGGGCAATATTGAGTGGATAACAGCATTGCCATGTCTGTCATCCACTCTGTCGACCAGGACAAAATCTCCTACTGCCGGGTAGTTAAGGATGTTCTCTGAATTATAGTGGAGCTTTCCAGATATTTCTGCCAACAGATGAGATTTTTCTGTTGCAATCTCATATAGTGCCCTATGCTGAGAAATGACTCTGGCTAAGAAGAACCCCGGAAAATCTTCGGCCTTTTTAATTATTTCTTCTGTGAAGCCCAAATTAATTAATCTGTCTTCCATAATATTCTCCTTTTTAGCATTTCCAGTTAATTCTTACCGGGTTTGCTTCGTCTTCCACTGCATAGCCCTCCAAGGCTTTAAGCATTCGTCTGCATTCATCTGCGGCACATTGCTCCAATTCCTCCCAGGACACCTTAGTTCCCAGGGTGTCATAAGCAACCGCCAGCGCTCCATACAGAGGAAGACCGACACAGTGCCTTGCTGAATGAATTGTCGAAGCACTCTGACCTATTGCCCTTGCAGCAGCTAGGGCAATAGGATTTAAGCAGGCTTCACGGGCGGCTGCATGACAGGCAAGTATTGCCGTTTTGGCTATCGGCAGCTTTATAGCTCCGGATAGCCACTCCCTGGCAGCATTGAGTGCATTTTGCGGACGCAGGTCATCCTGGTGGTATTTGTTCCACAGTGGCAATATAACTTGCTCGGCATAATCAACTGCCCAAATCACTAGGGTTGCCTTGCTCTGGGTTTCAATTAATTTAATAAGGGCCTGAATATACGGTGCGTTCCAGTCACTCAGCATCTTTCGTGTTATTATCATATCCTCTTAAACCCCATATAGATCATTATGCATATATAGAAGTACTCTCATATAATATTTTGGCTCTGAATTATAACATTATTATATCTTATGTCAGCTTACAAAATAAGTGTTCTTATGCGCCAAACATATGATGATACTCAAGGGGTGCAGTGAGGTATTCAGCGGTATTTGTTCGAAAAATCGGAATATATATATTGGGTTAAAAGCTAGGAGTTATTTTTCAACCGGCTTTTTACGAAGCTTAAGTATAAGCCCCTGCCGGTCAGCAAGATTTTGAAAAAGAGACGTTAGATATTCTGCATTTTCTTTTGTTGTAAGATTTTTTAAAGAGGTATTTTCAATAACCCGGTTAAGAGCATTTTCTATGTCCTGTAAGGGCAAAAGGTTTATTGCAAGACAGTAAAATGTTTTTCTGCGCCCATCATTGTAATCGGTTAGCAGTTTTTTAAGTATTTTTGCCTTTTGGACCTGTTCCTTGTTGTAAGCGTCTATCCCAATATCTTGTGCCCTTGTAATATCATCCAGCTGCCTCTGATGAGTAATAAACGAGTCATATTCTGCAATCCCTTCATATCTTTGGCAGGGATATTCAGAACAAAGAAAACAATATTCAATTCTATTATGCTGTAGGCTGCATTTTGCGATAGAACAGGCTTGGTTTCCGTCGCCACCGCCACATCCCGGGCAATACCCACCAAGGTGCATGGGGCACAATCCACAGTTGAGGCCGCAAAGTGAGAAGGATAGGTCAGTTCTGTTAAAATATTTCATTTTGGAACACCTCCAAAAATCACTGTATCCTGATCACGTTGTTATCAATTCTGCTGACCCCGGATATATTACTTAATCAAAAACGGTACCCTTCTTTTTGTATATAACTTTGTGTAGCATGCCATAATCCTGTTTTATATAAATATAGCACAAGGTTATGACATGTATGCAGTTTATTCTTTGTGAGTAAAAAAGTTTCCATTGAAATTAAAGCTTTATACCAGGGGTCCGGAGGTTTTTGAGCAAAATATCATGAGGCTAAATTCTTAATCAATCGATTATATGAATAAGCCAATATCTAATCTATAGATATTATGTATTTGTATAGTGTTATTATTTTTGTTAATATCAAGCAGTTAAAGTTAATAATAATGCTAAATACATGTCTTCAAAGCTTTTCAGTGGAGGACATGTTTGTTTGCATTAAAATTTAACATAACTGGTTGCAAAATATCTGAGGTCAACATTCTTGTAAAAATATTAAAAGGGGGTATACACAGCAATGGATAATAGAGAATTATGGGAGCTATTGGGCATGGATTTAGAGAAGCATGATGAGTTTTTGGCACCGATACCGGCATTGGCGACAGAACTTTTTTTTAACCGACCCAATCGTCCTGCTGCAATGAGTTATTTTGATATGGTATTGGCTGACGTGCATGGAATTAGGGTAAAAGAATTGTATGAGAAAAAACAAAAAGGCGCCAAAATTTTTGCGTCCTTTTGTGTTTATGTTCCGGAAGAAATTATTGTGGCAACAGGCAGTGTCAATATCGGTCTTTGTGCAGGAGCCCAATTTCCTATATCTACCGGAGAAAGGGTATTGCCCCGCAATCTCTGCCCCTTGATTAAATCCACTATGGGATTTAAATTGGATCGAATCTGTCCTTATTTTCAGGTTGCGGATTGGGTGATTGGGGAAACTACCTGTGATGGTAAGAAAAAGGCATGGGAAGTCCTCAACCAATATATACCTACCTATGTATTGGAATTGCCCCATAAAAAGGAGGCCAGGGATTATCGGCTGTGGGAAGAGGTAGTATTAGAGTTTGCAGATTTTGTTGAAAAGGAAACCGGAGTTGAGATAACAGAAGAAAATCTGCAAAAAAGTATAGAAGTAATTAACAATAAACGCAAGGCACTCAAGCGCTTGGCAGATTTGAGAAAAAACAAACCCTCGCCTATACATGGTCTGGATGTATTGCTAATTAATCAGTTGGCCTTTTTTGATGACCCCGAGCGTTTTACCGGTCAAGTTAATCAGCTTTGTGATGAATTGGACGAGAGAGTAAATAAAAAAATAGGTGTTGCACCTGCTGATGCTCCGCGGATTCTTTTGACGGGAACCCCTCAACCTTTACCGGCTTGGAAAATTCATGCCTTAATTGAAAAGGCCGGAGCAGTGGTTGTCGGAGAAGAAACTTGTACCGGAGAGCGTTACTTCAGAAATCTGACAGAACCTGCTGAAAACAAAGAAGATATGCTGAAGAATATAGCAAAACGCCCTTTACAGATAAATTGTGCCTGTTTTACCCCAAACTCGGGAAGAATAGAGGACATTGTAAAAATGACAGAGAATCTTCAAGCCGATGCTGTTATAGAAACCAATTTACAGTTCTGTAATCCATATGCAATTGAGAGTTTTTCTGTAAGTAAAGAAATGGAAAAGCGAGAAATTCCTTATCTAAGGCTGGAGACAGATTTTTCAGATGAAGATCAGGGACAGTTGCTTACTCGGGTAGAGGCCTTGTTGGAAATTATTCGCTCATGATGAAGATCGGCCTAGATTTAGGCTCAGTGAACACTAAACTTGTGGCTTTGGATGGAATAAAAATTCGGGAGCAAAAGGTTGTTTCATCTCGTTATGATTCTGTCAGTGCCGGACAAGAATTATTGAAAGAATGGGCAAAAACAAATCAGGACATTTCTTATGACTTAGTAGTAACAGGCTATGGAAGAGTCAGTTTTCCCGAAGGAAAATTGATTACAGAAATTACCTGTCAGGCCAAGGGTTGTCATGGGTATTTCCCGACTCATGAATATATTCTTGATGTGGGAGGTCAGGATGCAAAGGTAATCAAAAAGAACCCGGCTGGCAAGGTAATAAATTTTATCATGAATGATAAGTGTGCTGCCGGAACCGGACGTTTTCTGGATTTTATCCTTAAAGGTCTGTCATTGACAGAAGAAGAGCTTTTTGAGGCAGCTGTGGCTAAACCGGTAAATGTTAATTCTATGTGTACTGTTTTTGCAGAGTCTGAGGTTATTACTCTGCTGGCCAAAGGTGCCAAGAAATCGGAAGTAGTTGCCGGCGTTTTCCAAAGCACAGCAATAAGGCTGGCACGCTTTGTTGAAAGCATGGCACAACCGGAAACTTTAATATTTGCCGGTGGCGGAGCACACTATAATCTTCTGGTTAAGTATTTGGAACAGGAACTAAAAATTCCTATTGTAATTCCACCTGATCCTGAAATAACGGTAGCTTTGGGCGCGGCATTGCTGGCTTGATTTTATAAAAGATGATCCTTAAGAGCTATTGCCACAAAAAGGCAGTAGCTCTTTTCCCCAGAATGTAACTGTCAAATATTTTAGTCCCAAGATCCTTGGCTAGTCCTGCACACACTAATAAAGGTAATAAGTGCTCTTCCCGAGGATGGCAGTACCTTGCATTAGGAATATATTCCCAATTAATGAGATTCTCCCATTTTTTTTCTTCTTCATATTTTTCACTGCAGCAAATCTCAATAAGTTTATCTTGAAACTCATCGTTTAGTGAATCTGGTATATCCATTCCTGAAAAGTCGAATTTTCTCATATTGTGAAAGGAAAATCCGGAACCAATTATCAGTAGGTTATCTTCAAGCAAAGGTCTTAGTGCTTTTCCAATATTAAGATGAGTCAATGGATCAAGAGTACGATTTAGTGAAATCTGTAAAACAGGAATGTCAGCATTTGGATAGATCATTTTCAAAGGTATATAAGAACCATGGTCGTAGGGTCTATTGTCATCTAGGAGATGTGGGATGTTATTCTTCCTGAACAGTTCGGCTATTTTTAATGCTAAAGCAGTATCTCCTTTGCAAGGATATTTAATACTATAGGCAGCTTCCGGAAAGCCATAGTAATCGTACATAATATCAGGTTCCTTGCCACTTTGAATTGTAACTGTATTTTCCTCCCAATGAGCACTGAAAACAATAATTGAATCCGGCCTCTTGATTTTTTCCGGAAGATTCTTCATAAACCCAATCATTTTATCATGAGAGGGATCAGCTAAAATTGGAAGAGGGCCTCCACCATGGGAAAAATATATAATCTGACTATTATGGTTTGAATTACCTTTGTTCATAAAAATCCTCCAATCTGAATCGCAAGTGTTTTCTTATGTTCATTACAATGGAAATTAACAATCAATTAAATTTCACATCAAGCCTAACCAGCTTTTTAAATTATACCAGCCATTTAGTGTATCCATCAAATTAGGGTAGGTCAAAGAGTCTCATTGCATTTTTTCCGCCAGAGTTTTTATTCGCTCCAGAGCTCTGGGTAACCTGATATTAAATGTTTCTTCTTGCTCTTGTGGGACATAGGTTTTAATAATTAATACAGTTATTCCATTTTTTTCGGTAAGGGAATAACTTTCTGTCCCCCCGGTCCACTCTTTTTTGCGTTTCTGCTGACCACTTTCTTTTGTGTCTGCACTGTGCCTGAGTAATACAAACTCATTCGGATTGAGCTTCTCTATCAGACTTGTCACGCCGTACCCATTTACAGATGATATAAACTGGATTTCATTTCCTTCCTTCATTACACCCTTTATATATATGCCTTCATCAATAGAACTTGCCCAGTCACGGAAGGTTATATCTTCCCAAAGAGTTGCCCAGACTCTTTCTTTAGAGGTATTTATTTCGATTGAGAATTGAATTTCTTTCATATTTTCCTCCTTCGGATAAAAAGTTTTACATATACAGGCGTTCTAATTATCCACCCTAGACAGCAGAACAACTACCTCAGTGGTTCGCTGTTTCCAATCAGCCTTCGCTGTTGGCTGGGCTTCTTGGACATCTATCACATGGGTGTTACCAATTGCTTACTTTGTCCCTTCAGGTCCTAGTAAGCAAAGTAACTACCTCAGTGGTTCGCTGTTTCCAATCAGCCTTCGCTGTTGGCTGGGCTTCTTGGACATCTATCACATGGCCAGTTTTAATCTGCTTTCGTCGTCCCTTTGCTCCTAGACAGCAGAACAACTGACTCAGTATGCATGGTCCAAGGGAACATATCTATTGGCTGAACCTTGGTTATTCTATATCCGTCAGCTGAGAATAAGGCTAGGTCCCGAGCCAGGGTAACCGGATTGCAGGAGATATAAATTATACGGGGAATGTGACTGGCGGCAGCTGATTCAATAACCTGTTGATGGCATCCGCTTCTGGGAGGGTCCAAAATAAGAATATCCGGCAGGATATTCTGCTCAATCAAGGTCGGGAGAACCTGTTCTACTTTTCCCAAATAAAATTCAATATTATTGATGCGGTTTATAAGGGCATTATCTCGGGCATCATCAACTGCTGCTGGATTTTCTTCTATGGCTAATATTTTCTTGCAGCTATCTGCCAAAAACATTGCTATAGTGCCGGTTCCACTATAGGCATCCACAATAATGGGTGAGCATTGTTCTGAAATATCAATATATTCAGAGGTTTTTTTATACAGGTTAAGTGCTTGAAGAGGGTTAACCTGATAGAAGGAATTTGCTGAGATTTTTACTGACAGGTCCCCAAGCTTGTCAGTGATATGATTCTTTCCATATAGTAAATAATCTTTATTTATCTTGACAGGACTGGTTTTTGAGTCAATTTTTCTGATTAGAGAGGTAATTTCAGGAAAAGAGGCGGTAAGACTTTCGGTAAAGCTTTCTGCCTGGGTCCATTTTTTTGAGTCGGTGATTATTATTGCCATGATTTCTCCGGTAGCAAATGCTTTTCTTAATATCAGGCCTTTGAAGAAGGGGTTTTCCCTCCGAACTTTATCCGGCCTATATTTATTGATAAGAGCCTCTATGTTGGCGGCTATCAGATTCAACTCAGGGGCTATTAACAAGCAGCCGGGTTCATTTTTACTGTCCTTGCCAAATATTGAAATAAGCTTATGGCTTTCTTTTTCAAAAAACCCGATTTTGTAGCCGGCAGATTCTGCTTCGATTTGGAAGTGAACTTTGTTTCGATAGTGCCAAGGGTAATCCATGCCAATAGATTCCAAAACAGATATTTTTTTTATTCCGGCTATATGACTTAAGCTATTTTCTATTATTTCAGTCTTTAAATTCAGATGCTCACAGTACTCTACATGTTGCCAGTGACAGCCTCCACATCGGTAATAGTGGGGACAGGGAGGCTCTGCTCTGTGGGGCGAGGAGGAATTTATCATTATTAGTTTGCCCCGGGCATATTTTTTCATGGTTTTTATTATTTGCACCGAAACAGATTCACCGGGGAGAGCTCCGGGAACAAAAATTGCCTGACCCTGCCATCTGCCCACACCGTCACCATTGTGGGCAATTCCTGAAATCAGTAAGTCTATCCGGTCATTTATCTCCAAGTGTTCTTTGTTTTTCAATATTTAATCCTCCGAGGAATTCAGATAATAGCAATATTATATCCTTAAAATAATTGTTTTTACCAGAACAGGGAAGGAATAATTGTTAATAGCCTAGAAATTCTGAGGCAGAGATTTATGGAGGTGTTTAATTATTTTTCAGCAGGGGAAATTTTATCTTGTTGTTTTGGTTGCAGTATTTCTGTCTATAGTATCCTTTCCCTCCGATTGCTGGTCCGGAGAGGATAATGGGCAAATTAAATACAATTATTTTGTGGGACAGGAGGTCCAGCCCGAGGCATTGTTAGGGGCTTTGCCCTTGAGTGCTGTAAAAAAATTGACCCTGGACAGAGATTATAACCTGTTGCTGAGCAATGTGCCTGAGATGCCGGTTGAACCGGGAGTTCTCTGCAGGGTTGACGATGTTCTGTCCTCTTCCGGCAAGGTTAGAGTACTGTTTAGTCATCTAAATCTTTTAATTGATTGGAGAAAAATCCCCATAGTCAATGTGCCTGCCACTGCCGGCTTTGCAGTGGAAAACAACAGCAGCAGGAAATTAGAGGTATTTGCCGACCGAAGTGCTTTGGCAGTCAATCGTTCTCCCGAGGGGGGTTATCTGTTTAAAGAGGATGCTGCGCCAAAGGAACCAGGAAGTGAAGAAACCTTGTACTATGGAACTGCCGCAGGGAACTTTATGATTCAGCAGTGGTATTTATCCCAGGATAGTTCTCCGGTATTTATCGGTAGCATGGACCCAGGGGGGAGAGTTATTATTAGTGGTGATGTGGGGGCTCGAGGCTGGATAACCGGGATGTATGATTTGAGCTTTAGAGATTCTGCTACCGGCAGAACAATAAAAAAAGAGGATTTTGCTCCTGGGGAGTCAGTTGGGGTAAGAACCTTTATAACCAGAAGGGGAGAAGACATAAGTCTTTTTCTTGATCAGAGACGCAATAAAAATCAAGTGCTTCCGGCAAATTCAAATCTTCACATGAGGGGTCTCTTCAGGGGGGATGCATATCCTGATAATCCTCACGGTGAGGCGGTGTCGAAAAGGTTGAGGGTGAACTATGATGCCAGAACCGGGAGATCGGTGAAATTTGCTCTGGCTGCAGGAAAGGATGACCAGAGCTTTAATCCTGATAAAGCAAATTATAGGTCCGGGGTATTTATGAATGATATTATGCGCAATGGGCTTGATCCCTTTTCAGAAGGAAAAAAGGGGGTAAATGGAGGAAACTATGGAGTTGATTACTCCATAGAAATTAAGGCAAATGGACCGACAGCCTTGATTTTGCAGGGTGCATTGGATAATAACAGTCCGGAAGAAGGCAGCTTTATTGACTTATATAATCAAATTCTGACCTTTCGTTTGGATGGCATGGTAAAAACAGTCTTTTTAAAGGATATTAATTATAATTCCTATTTTACTGCTCCCCAGACCTTGCGTCCCCTTGGGTATGGCAAGGTAATCGGAGTATTTCCTGTTCAGGGTGAGCATAGCCATATTCTTGATTTTGTTCTGCCTCCCAACAGCTATGGTCCGGTGAGGTTTTATCTGGTTCCCTTAGCAGTCTCCAAATAATAAGCAAATCAGTGCCGGCAATCTTTGACATTGATTTTTCCCAATCCTTGTGATAGACTTCAAGTAAGTCATATTATCCTTTAAAAACGGTCCTGTGAGGCCGGTAAGGTTATTAATAAGTAATTAAAACCTGACCGTGTCTGTAGTGATTTGGTCAGGTTTTTTGTATAATTATCTATTAGGAAGGGAAGTGATGGTTTGCGAGGTCCGGTTAAACAAAAGGCGTTAATCCTTGACCAAGATGGTATCCGAAGATCGCTGACCAGGATTGCTCATGAGATTATTGAATACAATAAGGGTGTCAATAATCTGGTGCTGATTGGTATTCGTAATCGAGGAGTACCTCTGGCGAAGCAGCTTGCCCAGAGAATCATGCAGATAGAAGGCAAGGAGGTACCGGTAGGAATATTGGATATTACTCTGTACCGAGATGACCTAAGCACACTTTCTCCTCATCCTTTAGTCAGAAAGACAGAGGTCCATTTTCCCATTGAAGGAAAAGCTATAATTCTTGTGGATGATGTTATGTATACAGGACGAACTATCAGAGCTGCACTGGACGCACTTATGGACTTGGGCAGACCTAAATCCATTCAACTAGCCGTACTTGTTGACAGAGGACACCGGGAATTGCCGATAAGAGCTGATTATGTGGGAAAAAATGTTCCAACCTCTAAAAAAGAAGGGGTTGCCGTACTTCTTCAAGAAATTGATGGGGAAGAAAAGGTTGTAATAATCGAGCTGGAGGAAAAATGATATAAATCCCAACTTTAAAGGCGGTCCCGTGAGGCCGAAAGCGGGTTAAGAGTGTTTTGAAGCCAAGCCTCACGAGGGTAAGAATTATTCCTTGTGAGGCTTTAAATATTATTTAAGGGAGGACGATTATGGCTGTGATAAAAAAGGACTTATTGGGCCTTGAGGGTGTCGGTCAGGATGAGCTTACAGAAATTCTTGATTTGGCGGTTTCTATGAAAGAGGTAATGGGAAGACAGATAAAAAAAGTTCCTGCTCTAAGAGGAAAAACAGTAGTAAATATGTTTTACGAACCAAGTACTCGTACCAGAGTATCCTTTGAACTGGCGGCAAAATATCTGAGTGCAGATACTGTCAATATTGCAGCGTCTACCAGCAGTGCTGTCAAGGGAGAAAGCATGAGAGATACTGCTACCACTCTAGAGGCTTTGGGAGCAGACCTGGTGGTTTTAAGGCATCCAATGGCCGGAGCACCTCATCTTTTGGCTAAGGTAGGAAATTTTGGCGTTCTTAATGCAGGAGATGGATTTCATGGTCATCCAACCCAGGGTCTTTTGGATATGTTTACGATCAGAGAAAAAAAGGGGTATTTAAAGGGCCTCGAGGTTGCCATAGTTGGGGATTTATTACATAGCAGAGTGGCCCGTTCAAACATTTGGGGCTTAATTACTATGGGGGCTTCGGTACGGGTATGTGCGCCTCCTACAATGCTTCCTATTGGGCTTGAAAGAACTGGGGTAAAGGTTTTTAATAATATGGATGTAGCGGTAGAGGGTGCAGATATTGTTATGATGCTGCGGATGCAGTTGGAAAGACAGCAGCAGGGGCTTTTCCCAAGTATTCGTGAGTATAATAGACTTTTTGGCTTAAACAAAGAAAGGTTGGCTCTCGCTGCCAAGGATGCCATGGTTATGCATCCGGGACCTATGAACAGAGGAGTGGAAATCTCTCCGGATGTTGCCGACGGGGTTCAATCTGTTATCAATGACCAGGTCACCAATGGAGTTGCAGTTAGAATGGCAGTACTATATTTGTTGGCAGGAGGTGGTTCCAGTGAGGTTGATAATTAAGGGTGGAACTGTAGTCAACCCGGTTTCGGGAAATTTGGAAGTATCAGATATACTGATTGAGGATGGCAAGATTTCTGAAATGGGCATCAACCTGATAGCCTCCGGTGCAGAGATTGTCAATGCCCAGGGTAAGCTGGTGACTCCCGGTCTGATTGATATGCATGTTCATCTCAGAGAACCGGGTCAGGAGGAAAAGGAAACAATTGAAACTGGCTGCAGAGCGGCTGTCAGGGGTGGTTTCACCGGGGTGGCCTGTATGCCCAACACCAGGCCGGTAGCAGATAACAGCTCAGTAATCTATCATATATTGGAAAAGGCCCGGCAGGCAAACCTTGCAAAGGTCTACCCGATTGCTGCCCTGACCAAAGGGAGCAAAGGCGAAGAGCTTTCTGAAATGGCGTTTTTGAAAGAGGCCGGAGCAGTAGCCTTGTCTGATGATGGTTCCCCTGTTACAAATCCTGCGGTTATGAGAAGAGCCATGCAGTATGCAGGTATGCTGGACATGACAGTTATTTCTCATTGTGAGGACTTGTTATTGGCAGCTGAGGGCACAATGAACGAAGGCTTC
>JAAXTT010000106.1 GCA_013336365.1 Peptococcaceae bacterium | reverse complement strand
CTCCAAATTCAGTATTTTCTCCGGTTTCTACAATAAGCACCCTCGCACTTCCATTTTGAACATTTGTGCCCATAAAGACACAGTTTGTCCGTTCTATCACTCCTACATCTTCAGAAACAACCCCCGAATTTTTTTCAGTTGGCAATGATTCCCCGGTGAGAATAGACTGATTAACCGATAAATCAAGGCTTTCTAAAATCAAGCCATCAGCCGGAACAAGACTCCCGGCCGAAAGCTGGATAATATCACCAACAACCAGCTCCCTGGAAGGAATCTCAATAAGCTTTCCGTCACGCATAACCAAAGACTTGACTTGAACTTTCTCTCTAAGCTCTTCCAATGCGTTGCTGGCACTATACTCATGCAGAAAGCTTAAAACTGAACTTGCCAATACAATCAGAAAAATAATACTTGCATCAATCAATTCACCTGTCACCAATGATATTCCGGTTGCAATAATCAGAATTATTACAATCGGATTTTTAAATTGATTAAAAAACATCATTAGCTGAGAAGTTTTTTTCTGTTCTTTTATAGAATTATCGCCATTCTCTTTTAGTCTCAATGCTGCATTTTCCGAGGTTAGCCCATTTATGCCGGAATAAAAATGCTGCATTGCAGTGGCTGTAGGTAAACTCCAATATTTAGTCCGGTCCTTCTGCATAAAATTGCACCTCTCCTGCCCAACTTATATTGCTGATCAAATCAATTTATGGCTTATTTACAAATACCTTCTTACCTGCTTTTATAAGTTCATACCAAAGCACTGCTATGCATGATATCCCTGCTGATAAAAGCAATTGTGCCGGTGATAATGAGGTTAATTTTAAAAATTCATTTAGTGGTGTATAAATCATAACAAATAACCCCACTATGGTGAAAAGAATAACTGCCCACATACCAATATCCTTAATCTGCCTTTTGAAGGTTTTGAACACAGACTCTGTATTAGAGCTGTTTACCTGCACAAGCAGCATATTGGAAATCAACATACTGCTAAGTCCCATTGTTCTGGCTAGAGAGGCATTACTCGGGTATTGGTATATAAAATAGCAGTACATTCCAAAGGATGCTCCAAATATTGCCAGGCCTTGGATTACACTCTTAGATAACATTGCCACTGTTAAGAGCTTTTCTTTTGGGCTTCTTGGCGGTCTCTGCATAATGTCTTTTTCCGCCGGCTGGCGTTCCAGTACAATTGAACAGGTTGGGTCAATCACAAGCTCTAGTAAAACAACATGTAACGGCAACAGCAATAAGCTCGCCGGATTTATTCCCATCATAGGTGCCAGCAGAGAAGCAAATGCGATTGGTATATGGATAGTGAAAACATAGCCTACCGCCTTTTTTATATTATCGTAAATCCTTCTGCCATCCTTAATGGTATCGACAATTGTTGAAAAATTATCATCCAGCAGTATCAGATCTGCTGCCTCCCTTGAGACCTCGGAGCCGCGTTTTCCCATTGCTATTCCTATATCCGCATATTTTAATGCAGGTGCATCGTTAACCCCATCCCCGGTCATTGCAACAACTTCCCCATTATCCTTAAAAGCTTTAACTATCCGCATCTTATGTTCAGGAAGAACTCTGGAAAAAATGCTTACATCCCTCACTCTTTCCCTTAGTTCTTTCTGATTCATATTATTAAGCTCATTGCCGGTAATTATCTTATCACTGTTTGGCATATTGACCTGATTCGCTATAGAGCTTGCAGTAATTCCACTGTCACCTGTGATCATCACAACACGTACTCCTGCCTTTGTACATGTTTTTATATCTTCCTTTACAGATTCTCTTGGTGGATCTGCAAGACCAACTATACCCAAAAGTTCAAGTCTACAATCCAACAGGGTATCCGGGATATTATTTCCATTTTCAATCACCATCTGCCCTACAGCTATAACACGAAGACCCAGCTTAGACATTTCATAAATTTTGTCCTCTGCTATTTTTCTTTTATCATTAGAAATATTGCAAATTTTCAGGAGGTGTTCAGGTGATCCTTTTGCTGCAACAACAATATTTACTCCGTTTTTCCAAACATGACCCATCATTTTTGTTTCATCAGTAAATGCATATTCTTTTAAAAGCTGCCCACCAAAAATAATTTCCCTTGAAATGCCATTTTCCTCACAGTAAGCTACCATAGCTTTTTCCATCGGATCATAGGCATCAAGCTTACATCCCATACCCATAACCTTTGCCAAATGATTTTTATCCTCAGAAATACTGTAGACTTCTCTTATCGCCATCTTATTGAGGGTTATTGTACCGGTCTTATCAACACAGAGAACCGAAACTGCACCCAGCGTTTCAACCGAAGGAAGTCTTCTGACCAGTGATTGTTTCTTTGCCAGCCTCCAAGCTCCCATAGACAAGAATACAGTTAGAATAACCGGGAACTCCTCTGGAATCATGGCCATTGCCAGAGTAATTCCTGCTAGAATGCTTTCAATAATTCTGCTTTTTAAAATATGATCCGGTATATTGAAAAACGTTACAACTCCTACCAATACAAATAGTGCGGCAGCAATTCCTCCGCTTAATTTAACCAGCCTTCTTGTCTGTTTTTGTAAGGGTGTTTCTCCAACCACAGCAATTGCAATATCTTTGCCAATCTTCCCATATTCAGTTGACAGTCCTGTTTTGTCAACCCGGATAATCCCGGTTCCTTGTATAACAAGTGTTCCTGCATAACAATAATCACGCCGCCAGAAATTGTTGTTTTCATTCCTTGAATTCTCACAAGTAACCTTCCAAACACCCAAGGACTCACCGGTTAAAGAAGATTCATCAACACATAATGTGCTTGCTCTTACTACAAATCCATCTGCCGGTATTTTAACCCCTTCCGCAAGATAGATAATGTCCCCGGGAACTATCTCTGTGCTGTTAATTATCCTTTCCTCTCCATCACGAAGCACCTTTGTCCGGGGAGCCGACAGATCCTTCAGAGCTTTTAAGGTCCGATCAGTTTTCCATTCCTGGATTGCTTCAATGCTGATTATCCCGACAACAAAGGTAAGCATTATAGCCCCATCCTTTGGTTCACCCAAAATAAAATAGATTGTTGCCGCGAAAATCAGCAATAAAAACATCGGCTCGGTAATAACCTGAAAGATTTTATGAAAGATATTTTCTTTCTTTTCCGGCACCAGCTCATTCTTTCCATATTGTTCTTGAAGCCCGGCTACCTCTGAGGTAGTCAGTCCCTTCAGCTCATTAATCAGTTGTTCTGTCATAATAAGTCACCTTCAATTCCCTACCATTACTTGATTTAAAATATTATCTTTATTATGAACCAACTATACTGATTCTACCATTAATAATTTTAATAAAATCATTTATAGCTTCATCCTTACTTGATTTCCCTTCAGTCCTCCAACAATCCCCTAATAAATAATAGCTAAAAACAATTAATTATTGATTGACATCACTACTACAAGCATCAATAATTGTATTATACAGATGAAGACTTATCAAAAAAGGGGTGGGAGTTATGCCGAAAATGAATCCAAACATTAAATCCTGGCGAAGAGGTGTTCGTCTGAATCAAAAACGCCATATTGACATGACGGATGAAGAGAAAGCAAATATTGCCCATTGCTCCGGAATTAAAGGTGAGCACACCTGTAAAAACCCTATATTCAGATGCAGTGAATGCGGAAACTACGGTTGCTCCCAAGAGGTCCTGAATAAATGTACCGACCAGGGATTTAAGGCTGATAAATGTCTTAACTGCAGTGTCACCGAAAGCCGTATACCTGTTATGAAAGATGAATTGGCAGAGCTTATTGCCGAGTGGGATAAAAATGATCTATAACCGGAAATAAAGCTGAACTCAGCTCAAAAGCAAGCTTTCTTAAAGCGACCGGATGAATATAAAAGAAGGGCAAACCAACTTTTTAGGTTTGCCCTTCTTTTATATTCACACCCCGAGTCCCTTTCCGGGATAAATACAACCCCCATCGAATACACGATAATAATGCCACAATCACTGCAGTAGTCAAATACATACCATAAACAAAAGGCTCTCTGCTGTCAGTCCCAACATAAAATCCGTGAAATAACGCTGTAAAGAATCCTATATAAGACAGATAGTGAATAGCCCTCCAGGTTGCAAAGCCAAATTTTCTTTTCAATATGTGGCTTAATATTAATATGGAAATAAAATATAGCACAATAATACCGGCACCGGTTTCCAAGGGTTTAAAATCTGAGGTAAAGGGAACCAATATCTCTGTGATTGAAAAGGGGATAAATTTATGAAAATAGAGTGCCGTAATATGGATAAATATGGCGATCAGACTTAGCCAACTTAGACTGGAATGGAAATCAACTATATAAGGTCTGGATTTTTTGGGCATTATCCGGCTGCTTTGCAGAAGTCCTAAAGCTGTGGACAAAAAAAGCAGCATATATGAAGTAAGACCTGCAGCTCTAATCAATTGCCATGCTGACACCCCTAAAATAAAATCAGTTGAAAACACGGACATATGCATTCACCTCCAAATTAAAACAGTAATGATCCAATCTGGTATTTGTCGATAATATTCCATTTTTATCAACTGCCAGAAAAGCCAGATCAGGTCGTATTTCTCCAAACCAATCCGGACCCTGCTCCGAACCTAGAATAAGCAAGCATTTAGCGAAGATCTCTGCTTCCAACAAATTAGGAGCCAATACTGTTGCTTGGATAAAATCAGAATCAGCAGAAAGACCTGTACGGGGGTCAATAATGTGGTTTTGCAACATGTCTTTCGAGTCATACCAGTGTCTCTTCACAACACTGCTGGTGGCAACCCCAATCTCGCCTTTTAAGCTAAACTCAGCAATATCCCCGGCGTTATCTATCGGGTCGGCAACTCCTATATGCCAAGGATCCCCCTCAGGATCAGTTCCCCAGGCAATAATATCTCCCCCCGCATCAATAAACCCATTCTCAAGTGAGCTGCAAATCCTCTCCCTTGCCTGTTGGGCAGTCCAACCCTTTGCTATTCCACCAAAATCCAGCATGACTCCCTGAGGCAACCGGGCCAAGTATAATTTCGGCTCTGAATCCGAAGATTGTTCCGGCTCAATTACAGCCTCTCCCTGAGCTTTCCGCAAATTCTCCCTTTGATTATCACCTGAAAGAGAATCAAAGCTTTTGTCATACCCGAGCTGAACAATCTCCGCTCCCAATAAAGGGTTGAACAATCCTCCGGTTTCCTTATGGTAATGCATTGCATCGGTGTAGACATCATAAAAAAGAGCGCTGACTCCATAAATATCCTTATTGGCATTATTAAA
>JAAXTT010000105.1 GCA_013336365.1 Peptococcaceae bacterium | reverse complement strand
CATCAACTCGAGTCCGGACTCGCCCAATACTACCAAAGCTCTTGTTTTAGGATAGGCAGTCCTGAGAAAACCCTCAAAATTATTGCCCTTGTTTCTCCCTCCTGCAATCAAAACCAATGGTCCGGGAAAGGCATCCACAGCCTTGATACTGGCATCAGGATTAGTACCCTTGGAATCATTTATGTACCTTACTCCATTTATTTCAGCAACAAATTCCAAACGGTGCTCCACACCGGTAAATTTACGTAATGCAGAAGCTATTTTATCAGGAGCAATACCCATTACAAAACCGGCCGCAGCAGCTGCCATTGCATTTTCTAAATTATGCAGACCGGGGATCTGAAGGTCACCAATATTGAATATTTTCTCTGATAAATTGTTATTAACAGCCCGGACAAATTCCTTTTGTACAAATATGCCTTTTTCAAGAATTTGACTTCTGCTGAAATATATAACCTCCGCCTTGCCACTGTCTGTCATCTCTTTAACCAGTGAATCATCGTAATTAAGAATCAGAAAATCCCCAGGACCCTGATTCATTGCAATCCTTCTCTTGGCTTTCCCATATCCCTCCATATCACCGTGTCTATCCAGGTGGTCCGGAGTCAGATTCAACACAATGGCTACCTTGGGGCAGAAATCCTTTATTGTTTCCAGCTGAAAGCTGGAAACCTCTGCAACTATCACATCGTTAGGGCCATATTCTTCTATTTTTTCCACCAAGGGAAGTCCAATATTCCCTGCAACCAGAACCTTATATCCGGCCTCTTTAAAAATTTCCCCGACAAGAGTTGTAGTCGTTGTTTTTCCATTAGTTCCGGTAATTGCAACTATAGGTGAACGGGCAAATCTAAAAGCCAGTTCTAATTCTCCGATCACCGGGATACTAAGCTGAACAGCCTCTGTCACAGGGGATATATCAAGAGAAATCCCCGGACTAATAACCAAGAGATCAAAGTCACCTTTTACCTCAGGATAATCTCCCAGTATCAATTCAACTCCACTATTTTTAAGTTTTTTTAGCCTGTCTCCAATAAAACCGTCTTTTCTGCTATCTGTCAAGGTAACAAGGGAACCCTTGCCAATAAGAAAATCAACTGTTGCCAATCCACTTTTTCCTGCACCAATAACCAGAATCCTCTTGTTTTTCAAATCCACAAACTCATCTCCCAATTTTTCATCTAATAATATAACCTAAAATGCCTAAAATTGAAAATACTATTGTTATTAACACAAAAACTGCTACTATACGATTTTCACTCCAACCTCCCAGTTCAAAATGATGATGTAAGGGACTCATCCTAAAAATTCTACGCCCAAACACCTTGAAAGAATAAACCTGGAGTATCACTGAAAGAGTCTCAAGAACATATATAATGCCAATAATTGCTAAAAACAGCTCGCTCTTGGTAACCACAGCTGCTGCACCAAGTGCCCCGCCCAGAGCAAGAGACCCGGTATCACCCATAAAAACCTTGGCAGGATTACGATTAAAGATAAAAAACCCCAAGCATGTCCCAGCCAAGGAAGCCATGATTACTGAGGTCCCAATCTCATCCAGAAATAAGGCAATTATCATAAACGCAAGAGAAGTAACTATAGTGACCCCGGAAGCTAATCCATCGACACCATCAGTAAGGTTAACTCCATTGGATACTCCCAGCAGAACAAAAATGCAAAATATATAATATAATGGCTGACCGATATCAATAGTTCTACCTATAAACGGAAAAACCAAGTCTGTACCCCTGCCTAAAGCTGAAACAGCAACAAATGCCAAAATAAGAGCTATAATTACTTGGCCTGCCAGCTTCTCCCTTGCCCTCAGACCAAGTGGCCTTTTTAGAACAATCTTCATAAAATCATCAATCAAACCAATCAGGCCAAAACCAAGCATTGTAACCAAAATCAAGGCACCCTCTGGGCTCTTGGGAATTATTGCAATATAGACCAAAGCTATAGCGGCCAGGAAAACAATACCTCCCATGGTGGGAGTTCCTGCTTTTGAAAGATGACTTACAGGTCCATCGTCCCTGACATTTTGCCCGAATTTCAACCTTCTCAATGCCGGAATAATTAACGGGCTTATTATTACCGTAGCAAAGAAAGAAAGTGAAATTGACTTTAAAATTATTGACCAATAATTTTCCATCTCTTCAGGCCGGAAATATCTGCCGGCACCTCCTAATTAGTAATTATCCCTATAAATCCTTCCATTTTCATACCTCTTGATCCTTTTACCAGGATTACATCCCCTCCGGTGAAAATCTCTTTAAGACCTTCTCCAGCCTCCAGGGCTGTTTTGAAATAATAAATATCTTCTGATGGAAAGCCAGCTCCCTGTGCCCCCATGCCAATATATCTGCCCATTTCTCCTACTGCCACTAAAATATCAACCTCGGAGCTATTGACCTCTGTGCCTAATTCCTTATGAGCGGCTATAGAAATATCACCCAGCTCCAACATATCCCCAAGAACTGCAATTTTTCTGATGCCTTCCATATCAAGAAGGGAATAAATTGCTGCCCTTGTAGAATCTGGATTGGCATTATAGGCATCATTTATTATTTTTATGCCGTCTGCTTCTATTACTTCCATTCTCATTCCGGATAATTTAGCCCTGCTTAGGCTATCCCTAATTTCTTGATAACTCATGCCAAGCTCATGGCCTACTCCAATTGCTGCCAAACTATTTATAACATTGTGCTTCCCTGGTAAAGGAAGATAGAATTCCTCTGTAGAATCCTCAAAATCCACAGAGAAGCGGTAGCCTAATTTCTCTGGAATAACTTCTCCCAAATATAAATCATATTCCGGCTTTTCACCATATAATATAACCTTTCCTTTGCAACGATTTGCTTCTCTTTCTATAAAGGGACTATCCCCATAAAGAATTCCAAAGCCCTGTTCGGGAATATGCTCAAGAAGCTCTCCCTTGGCCTTGGCAATGTTATCTACCGATCCTAAAAGTTCTATGTGTGCCTGACCTATATTGGTTATCACAGCTCCATTGGGCAAGGCAATATTGGCAAGAAAATCTATCTCCTTATTACCTCTCATTCCCATTTCCACAACTGCAACCTGGTGCCCTTCATCTAAACCCAACAAGGTAAGGGGCAGTCCCAGTTCATTATTAAAATTTCCCTGAGTCTTTAGAGTGCGAAATTTCCCTGAGAGAACACTGTAAATTAGGTCCTTTGTGCTTGTCTTACCTGAGCTTCCCGTTACTGCTATAAGCATTGCTCCGGAGAGGGAACGATTATATGCCGCCAGGCTCTGCAAGGCAATAAGAGTATCCTTAACAAAAAAAACAGCAACCCCGGCAGAGATATCCTCCCTTATCTCTTCAGAAACAACCACACCCTTGGCACCAGCCTCCAATGCCTTGTTGATAAACTGATGTCCATTAGCCTTATCTCCCACAAGGGCAAAAAACAAATCTCCCTCTTTGGCTTTACGTGAATCTATAGCTATTGAATTAAAGAAAACATTTTCACCGGCAATTACCTTGCTGGCAGAAATAGCCCCTGATATTTGTTCCAAGCTCATGGAAAGCACAATATACCTCCGTTGTCATATTCATTAATTATTTGCAGTCAACAGTTTTTTTATGAATTTCCTTGCTTCCTTTCGATCATCAAAATAGTACCTATTATCACCAATTATCTGATAATCCTCATGTCCTTTACCGGCTAGCACAATAAAATCATCCTTTTTAGCCTGATTGATTGCTGTTTCTATAGCCCTGCCACGATCCGGAATCACCATATACCGGCTACCCGTGTCTTCCTGTCCCATTCCGGCTTCAATGTCCCTAATTATTTCATCCGGATCCTCACTTCTTGGATTATCCGAAGTAATAATGGCAAGATCAGAATAACGTGAGGCAACAGCACCCATTAATGGTCGTTTTTTACGATCCCGGTCGCCACCACAACCAAAGACCAAAATTAATCTGCCCTTAGCAATATCTTTGGCTGCCTTCAATATATTTTCCAAACCATCCGGAGTATGGGCATAATCCACTACTACTACAAAGTCCTGACCATCATTTATCAGCTCAAATCTGCCCGGGACTCCCTCAACCTTCTCCAAGGCTGATTTAAGATTTTTAGGACTGAAACCCCAACCGATACCAACAGCATAAGCTGCCAGTGCATTATATACATTAAATAGGCCGCCCAGCTTTAGATTAATATCAACCTTGCTATCCTTGGCAATTATCTTGAAGCTACTGCCAAAATCCCCTGTATTTATATCTACAGCTTTGAAATCAGCAGAACTATTAAGTCCATAGGTCATAACAGGAACCCGGCAAAGAGGAATAATTCTCTCAGCATATGGATCGTCACTATTTATTACCGCAAATTTAGGCATCGTCTTTATCCCATTTCCAATTGCTGAAAACAAGGTTGCTTTGGCTTTAAAATAATCCTCCATGCTCTCGTGAAAATCCAGATGATCCTGAGTCAGGTTAGTAAAAACAGCAACATCGAATTCACTTCCGTATACCCTGTCCAGGACCAAAGCATGTGAGCTAACTTCCATAACTGCAGCATCTATATTCTGGTCTGCCATCTCCCTGAACAAGCCCTGGAGCTCATAAGACTCCGGTGTTGTGTGCTGAACCTCAATCCTTTTATCACCTATATAATTGGCAATAGTACCTATAAGGCCAACCTTAAAGCCTGATGATTTAAAAATTGAGCTTATTAGATATGAAGTTGTTGTCTTGCCGTTGGTTCCGGTCACACCTACCAATCCAAATTCTCTGGAGGGATTATTATAAAATGCCGCTGAAATTAAGGCCAGAGACCTTCTGGAATCTTGGACAAAAACAGTATTGACCCCCGCAAAATCAACAAACCTATCTTCAAGCACCAAAGCTGAAGCACCAAGCTTCAAAGCATCTTCAATAAAGCTATGACCATCGGTCTTAAACCCTTTTACTGCGACAAATATATATCCTGGTTTTATTTCCTTGGAATTAGATGATACCCCGGTTATCTGGATGGCGCCATCTCCAGTAGCTTCAATGTAATCAATGCTTTTTAACAGTTCTCTAAGCTCCATAAATAAGCCACCTAACTACAATTTCATATCAATAATTTTATTATAATACATTATCATTTTTTCTGATAAAAACAAAAAAAACAGGCAAGCCTCCTGTGGGTCGGTATAGCACACATACCTTTATCCCTCCATAAGCCTACCTGATAAATTCACTGTTCAGCTACCCTTCATTCCAAGCAAGTTCACAAACGCCTGAAGAACCTTACTGCTTCTTTCTGCCACATAACTCTTGGCCT
>JAAXTT010000104.1 GCA_013336365.1 Peptococcaceae bacterium | reverse complement strand
TCGTTATATCTTTCCCTCATTATGTTACGCATCTCATTTACCAGGCTTTTAAGTTCCGCCTTAAGATCAGCTTGTTTCTGCTTTAAAACGGAAATTTGCTCTCTTAACTCATTTACAACGGTTGCTTCGTCATTCTCTTCAGCATCGTCAATTTTTTCTTCCAGTGCGTCTATATCTTCCTCAATCTGATCCAATTGCTCTTCAACATCATCTTTTTCCTGTTCTATCAGATTTTTTTCCTGCTTCCATTGTTTCTCATTACTATCCTCATCGGCATCATCCTCTTTATTGCTATCTTCATCGATGTTTTCATCTTCATCTAAATCCTCATCAACATCCTCATTAATGTCTTCATCTTCATCGATGTCCTCATCCACATCATCAATTTCGTCAGCAGATGCTACAACTGATTTTGCTGAAAAATGTGTACTGTCAGTGTTATTCGCAAAAGATGCGAAAGGGAAAATAAAAATCAGCAACAGAGTTAAAATAATCGCAACAGATTTTGGGGATTTTCTCATAAGCTTAAAGCCTCCTTAAATTAATATTTGATTTTCTACTTATATAACGCAAAAGAGGAATGTTTTATTGCAAAAATCAATAAGATTATTTTTAAATAAATACTTGAATGCTATTTATCATTTTGTGTCTCCTGTGAGCCTGAGTCATCATCATCAATTTCATTCAGATTGCCGGATTCCTTACCACCATCGCTATCGTGAACGGAATCCCTTAAGCTACTGTAATCATTGATATCATCTTTAGATATATTTAGAATTCCGGAGTCGCCATCGGCATCGCCATCGTGAACAGAATCCTTTATTCTGTTGTGATCATTGATATTATCTTCAGATATATTCAAAGCGCCGGAGCTATTATCAACATCATTATTGTAAACATGATCCTTTCGGTTCTTGGAAATATCATCGTCTTTGCCGTATTCTTTGGGCTTGGTGTAGAGTTTATCAATATAATTTGGCTTCTGAGAGCCTTCAACAATATTTTCATCATCAAATTTGATGATTCTATGCAAATCAACTGCCTTTTCTTTAGAAATTGCCAGTAAATCTTTTACGGGCATATTTGACAGTGTTTTAATGGAAAAATTTTTATCAGAGGAAATTATTTCATTAATTAGCTTAATATTTCCTGATGAGGTGCCATATTGCTTTGCTAAGGCCGAAATCTCCTTGTTTTCAGAATAAACCTGTCTTAATATGCGGGGCGAAATATTTTTTGAGGATAAATCCTTGCGAATTTCATCACCCAGGATTAACGACAGACTTTCTCCTTTCTGGGGGTCTTTGTTTTCAACAGAGACCATGATTATATTTTTATCTGTATTAAGATAGCCTTGGCTGATCATAGAGTTAATAAGGACATCTACTGTATTAAATAAATCATTGTTTTTAAACTCTTTACCGGCGATAATTTTTTTTGCATCGTCATTTAATGCTTTCACCAATAGGATCTGGTCATGTTTATTTGTTACCAATTCAATGCTTGGGTTAACATCCAGGGCAATGACACTGTCAGGTACTTTATATTGAATGAGCCAACCTGTAAAAAAGACCAGTGAGAAAAGGCAACAGGTGTAAACCACAAGGAGTTTTTTGAGGTTTTGGTTCTTCTCCTGTATTGGTTGTTTGGTAATAAAATCATGGTCAGACATTTTAATGACAGGTTTATTGGCCAGCACATGAAAATCTATAGATGGTGCTTGTTCAATAGCTCTCTGAAGGGAGCTTTCAATATCCATTTTTTTCATTACAGCACCTCCTGTTCCAGTAAGTATTTTCTGAGTTTTTTTAAACCACGGTGATATTTTGATAGCTCGGTGGAAAGGGGAATCCCTAAGGTTTTAGCTATCTCGTAATGCTTAAAATCAGATATGGCATGGAGCAAAATAATCTCTCTTTCCTGGTCATTCAGTATTTTAAAGGCAGCTTGCAGCACCAATTTATCTTCATTATTGGCAATATAAGAGAATGAATGATCATTTTCAATCTCATCCAACTGCACGTCTGCAAATCGATTTCTTGATCTTAAATTACTTATAGACAGATTTCTGGTTATTGTAAAAATCCAAGCCATGGGTTTTCCCAGCGGCTTGTATAGGTGGGCTGAAGCACGAATTTTTAGATATGTTTCCTGCACAACATCTAAAGCGTCATCATGATTTTTTAGAATTGACAAGGCAAATGCATATATGGTCTTTTCTGTAATGGAAAAAAGCTCATGAAATGCCTCCATATCATCGGCTGCTATTTTAATAAACAGATCTTCATTTAGTTTAATTTTTCTCGGTTCCCTAAGATATGAGTCCTGTTGCTTCACTATATTAAAAAAGAACATGACGTTTCTTTCAGCCCCTTACCATAATAACGAAATAATTAGCTTGTTTATTGCTTTTATATAGAATTTCACTTTTTCAAAGATTTAAATCTGCCATTTTGTCGATTTTATCATTTTATTCTCAGTATAGGTTGTACTTATTTTTTGGGAAAGCAGATTAGGTTGACAAGGGTATTGTTATAAAGTAGACTGAACATGTTCAGATCTAGTTCAGGCTACTGGTTAAAATGGGAGGTTAATTTTAATATGACAGGCAATGATCAGGAAGCAAAAAACAGAATATTAAAAGTTACAGGAGAGATGCTGGACAGGGGAGAGAATCCCGATAAGCTGACGGTAAGAAAAATTGCTGAGCAGTCAGGTGTGGGCATAGGCTTGATTAATTATCATTTCGGTTCAAAAAATGGACTGTTATCTATGGCTATTGGGGAAGCAATGGCAAAATTGGCAACAGACTATGCCGGGTCTGGAAATTATGTGAATATTTCTCCACAGGAAAGGCTGAAATCCATGTTGGAAAATTTATATAAACTTGGAGAGCAATACGAAAAGCTAATTCAGTTTCAGATAACCCAAGATATCACCGCCGGTGATATGACTGCCTCTCTATTTTTAGTTCCGGTTCTGAAAGAAATATTGAATAATAGTAAAGATGAGTTAGAGCTAAGACTCATTGCAGTACAAATTTTACTTCCTCTACAAGTTGCCAGTATAAATCCTTCTGAATTCTACGATTTTAGTGGGATAAATCTGCGAAATTCTGAGCAAAGAGTCAGGTTTATCAACAAACTGGTTGATAATTTGTTAGATAACAAGCAGGTTGTTAAATAGTATTTATTATTTTGTGCAGAGGTTTTTGTTGTGGGAAAGGAGCTTAGCATGGTAAAAAAAATTGTCTGCTGGATTTTAATAGGACTAGTTATTATCTTGGCTTTGATTTCAGTGGTGTATATCTCGGATATGAGTCAGGCTTATCAACGAGTTACTGGGAAGAGTGAGGTTATAAATTCACCCTATGGGGATATTGAATATAAAGAGGGTGGTTCCGGTCCTAATGTTCTGGTGATTCATGGTAGTGGCGGTGGTTATGATCAGGGTGAGCTCCTTGCCCGGGCGGTACTGAATGAGCAGTTCCACTGGATTGCGCCTTCACGTTTCGGATATCTAAAATCAACCTTTAATGAGGGTGCTACATTTGACCATCAGGCACACGCCTATGCATATCTACTGGACCAATTGGAAATTAAAAAAGTAGCGGTTGTGGCCATATCTCATGGGGGTCCATCAGCACTATTATTTGCATCATTATATCCTGAACGGGTGTCTTCGTTGACACTTATATCTGCCGGGGTCAACTCCTCAAACAACCAGGAGCAGAAACAGGCAAACCGGCAAGGAAATATGTTAATGACAATTTTTAAGTATGACCCGCTTTACTGGTCTATTGCAAAGTTTTTTAAAACGAAGTTTATGGAAATAATGGGTGCCAACGATGCAGTAATTGCAAGCCTTACCCCAAGTCAAAAGAGGATGGCAGAACACCTTATCGATTATATGAACCCAGTCTCTCTGAGGTCCGCCGGAGCTAGCTTTGATAACAAGGCATCAATGCCAAACGAAAGGATTTCAACAATCAAAACCCCTACCTTGATATTTCATGCTACTGATGATACCTTGCAGCTTTATCATAATGCCGAGTATGCTGCGGCTAACATTCAAGGGGCAAGGCTGGTTAGCTTTAATAAGGGTGGACACCTTCTGGTATTTGTTGAGCAGGGAGTTATAAGAAAAATCATAGAGAAACATATTGGCGACTATGTTTACAAATAAAATAAACTCACTTTTTCTGGTTTTGCCGGTGGTGTCCGGTATTGAATAATTCTATAATTAAAAGATAGAAGCTGTTGATGGCAGGTGAAATTTATCAATTTAAGATTTAATACTGCCAAAAGGAGAAGGGCAATGGATGATATTTTTGGATTAGAACAGGAGAGTAGGGGTTATACTCCTAAAGAGGCAGTAGCTGAAGCTAAGAGATGCCTTAATTGTAAAAGGCCTCTTTGTAGGGATGGTTGCCCTATTGAGCAATGGATACCTGAATTTATAGAAGAGGTTTCAAAAGGCAACTTTGGTACTGCACGACAAATAATCTCTGAAAAGAGCAATCTGCCGGCTATCTGTGGAAGGGTATGTCCCCATGAGCTCCAATGTGAAGGATATTGTGTTTTGCATTCAAAGGGAGAGGGTATCAGAGTAGGAAAGCTTGAAAGATTTGTTGCTGACTTTGACTTTGAGGCAGAGATAATTTCTGAGCCTCTAGTTTTAAAAAACAGAGGCAAGGTAGCAGTTATCGGCTCAGGTCCTGCCGGTTTAACAGTTGCCGGAGATCTTGCTAAAAAGGGATTTAATGTTGTGGTTTATGAAGCCCAGGAAGAACCAGGTGGGGTGCTTTTATATGGGATACCTGAGTTCAGGTTGGACAAGGATGTTGTTCGCAGAGAAATAGCAAAGATTGCATCCTTGGGGGTTTCCTTTATTACAAACACAACAGTTGGTGAAAATTTTACATTGGACACATTATTTAAGTCTGGTTTTGACGCTATTTTTATAGGAACAGGTACTGATTTGGCAAAAGACTTAGAGCTACCGGGTAGAGAGAATATTGGCATAGAACAAGCCAGTTATTTTTTGAGGATGGGTTTGTTGGTGCGAGAGGGAAAGGTCAGTAAGGATGAAATTCTGATGAAATCTGGGGACAAGGTAGTTGTTTTAGGGGCCGGAAATGTTGCTATGGATGCCTCAAGATTGGCCATGAGATTAGGTGCTGCTGGGGTTACTGTTGTATATAGAGGTAAAGAGGAGGATATGAAGGCATCCAGGGTTGAATATGAAGGTGCACTTGCAGAGGGAGTTGAGTTCAGGTTTTCTGCTCAACCCCGAGAATATATTGGTAAG
>JAAXTT010000103.1 GCA_013336365.1 Peptococcaceae bacterium | reverse complement strand
AAATTAACCTAGTGATAATACAATTAATTTTATCAAGGGTGGTTTCCATGAAGGAATGTGTTTTTTGCAAAATAATAAATAAAGAAATCCCTGCTGACATAGTGTATGAAAATAGCAGAATTCTGGCATTTAGAGATATAAACCAGGTAGCTCCGGTACACATTCTTTTAATCCCTAAAAAACATATCGAGACCTTTCTGGATGTAAAAGACGAAGACATTAATCTATTGGGGGAAATTCAATACACTGCAGGAAAGATAGCCAAAGAAATGGGACTGGAAAAGGGCTTTAGGCTTGTAGGCAACTGCAATAAGGATGCAGGACAGCTGGTATTTCATATTCACTATCACTTGTTGGCTGGAAGAGAGATGGGCTGGCCACCGGGCTAGTTGACTACAATAAGTTGGAGATGCTATAATAATACGTATGCAAATTGTCAATGGGGTGTTTTAATGTTTGGAAAGTTAGCTGTAAGTCCGCCGGAGGGAGGGATAATGAATGGCAGAAGTACGTGTCGGTAAAAATGAGACATTAGATAGTGCCCTCCGACGTTTTAAACGCAACTGTCAAAAGGCCGGTGTGTTAGCGGAGGCCAGGAAGCATGAACATTATGAAAAGCCAAGTGTAAAACGCAAGAAGAAATCAGAAGCAGCAAGAAAGCGTAAGTTTAAAACATAATCTAAACAACTACCTTACGGGTGGTTGAGTGTACTAAGGGAATGCCCGGCCTTTGAGCCGGGCATTCCTAATATAAGGGTATTATAGGAGGTGTGTTTGTTGATGAATCCTGATCTGAGAGTTTGGCTACCGGTGTTGTTTTTTATTCTAGGTTTACTGGCACTTATCTTGGAAGTATTTATTCTGCCGGGTTTTGGAGTTTCCGGGGTTGTTGGAATAATATTAATTGGCTGGGGAATAGTTATATTATCAGTTGATTTTGCCCAAACCACCATGTCTTTGACGATAGCAATAATTTCCACATTGTTTATTTTCGTAATAGGACTAAAAATATCCAGTAAATATGGCTTTTGGCAAAAAATCATTTTAGGAACAAAACAGATGAATAATACGGGATATTCAGCCTCAGCACCTGATTTGATTGACTATTTGGGGAAAAAGGGAATTGCTATAACTCCACTCAGACCCTCTGGAATTGCTGATGTTTCAGGCAGTAGGCTGGATGTAATAACCAGCGGTGAATACATTACAGCAGGGACTCCAATAACAGTTATCCGTGTTGAGGGAGTAAGGGTCATTGTTAAGGTAGATGAGGAAATTTTTACGCCTAAGCAGGATAATTAATTATTTAATATATAATGGGTTTATCGGTAGATTATACTCATGGTTTTGATAATACAAATAAAAAAACGGAGGGATGTAAATGTTTGCTTTTCTCAGCTCATTTTTGATGTTGGCCCTGATTTTTATCGCAGCGGTAGTTCTTTTTAGTTTTATTCCGGTTGGTCTGTGGATATCTGCAATGGCAGCGGGAGTTCGTATCGGAATTTTCACTCTTGTGGGAATGAGATTAAGGAGAGTTCCTCCCGGGCAGATTGTCAGTCCATTAATAAAAGCAGTTAAGGCAGGAGTTAATGTAAATGTTAACCAACTGGAAGCGCACTTTTTGGCCGGCGGAAATGTTGATCGGGTGGTCAACTCTCTTATAGCAGCAGAGAGGGCTAATATTCCTCTGCCGTTTGAACGCTCGGCAGCAATAGATTTGGCTGGGAGAGATGTTTTGGAGGCAGTGCAGATGAGTGTCAATCCAAAGGTTATTCAGACTCCCTTGGTTTCAGCTGTTGCCAAGGATGGCATTGAAGTCAAGGTAATAGCAAGAGTCACTGTACGAGCAAACATTGATCGTCTGGTTGGTGGAGCCGGAACAGAAACCATCTTGGCTAGAGTGGGTGAAGGTGTAGTTAGCACAGTTGGAAGTTCTAACTCTCACAAGGAGGTTCTGGAAAATCCGGACCTGATTTCCCGAACTGTATTGGAAAAGGGTTTGGATGCAGGTACAGCCTTTGAGATATTGTCAATTGATATTGCCGATGTTGATGTTGGAAGAAACATTGGGGCTATCCTTCAAACCGATCAAGCTGAGGCTGACAAGCGGATTGCCCAGGCAAAGGCTGAGGAAAGAAGAGCAATGGCAGTGGCGAAGGAACAGGAAATGAGTGCCTTTGTAGTTGAAATGAGAGCTAAGGTGGTAGAGGCTGAAGCAGAGGTCCCCAGAGGGATAGCCGATGCGTTGAGAAAAGGAAATATTGGAGTTATGGATTATTATAATATGCAGAATTTAATGGCTGATACAAAAATGCGAGAAGGCATTTCACATCAGGTTGAGGGAAGCATCCAGGAAGATTCCGGTGATGATTCAGGTAAAACAAGATGAGCATAATTGAGGGTGGTTATGACGGACCATTGTCAGGACCCTGGAATTTTCCAAAAAAACGAGAAATTCCTATAGAAGTGCCAGTTCCTGCCGGGGAAGAAGAGCCGAAAGAAATGACAGAGCTAGAGAAGGATAATAATATAGTATTGCCTGAAGCTGAAAGAAACACGCCGGAGGAAAATATCTACAGACTAAAAATAGAAAATATAGCTTTGGAATCTCCCTTTTCTAAAACTATTGCTCCCAGGAGCAAAAATAAAAATCATTTTATGCAAAAGCTTCTTTCAAAAGAAGGAGTATATTTGGGAATAGTGATGGAGCAAGTACTGGGACGCAGGAGAGGACCCGGGAGGCGTTAAATTGAATAGATTTAAAGTATCTATTTGTCAGATGTCTGTAAGTAATGAAAAGCAAAAAAACCTTAGTACTGCCTCCGATATGATAAAAATGTCAGCAGCTGAGGGTGCGAATCTAGTTATTTTACCGGAGATGTTTATTTGTCCTTATGACCTTGAATTATTTCAGGATTATTCGGAAAACTATCCAGAGGGTGAAACCCTCAGGATGCTGTCTAAGATAGCCAGAAATGAAAAAATATATCTTGTTGGAGGTTCTTTGCCGGAAAGGCAGGGTAAAAGGATTTACAACAGTAGCTTTATTTTTGATCCCCAGGGTGAGGTAATCGGCAAACACAGAAAAATACATCTTTTTGACAGCAACCTTGATAAAGATGTCTGTTTTAAGGAATCTGAGGTAATATCCTCCGGGGATACCATTACTGTTGTTAATACAGCCCATGGTCCTATAGGAGTGGCGATTTGCTATGATCTTCGTTTTCCGGAGATTTTTAGGTTAATGAGCTTGTCTGGTGCTATTCTGGCTGTTGTTCCTGCTGCCTTCAATGATATTACCGGACCTGCTCACTGGGAAATGCTTTTAAGAAGTCGGGCTGTAGATAATCAGTTTTATTTGGCCGGTGCATCTCCTGCAAGGTATCAAACCAAGTCCTTGACAATTTATGGGCACTCCATGCTGGTTGACCCTTGGGGAGAGGTAATAGCCAAGGCAGGTGAGGAAGAGCAGCTGGTTATAGGAGAAATTTTTCCGGATCGTCTTACAGAAATTCGTGATAAGCTACCTTTATTAAAGCATAGGCGTACTGACCTATATGATGTTTACAATAAGTAGTTACTGTGCTTATATTAAGGATAACGTGTGAATTATCAGGATGTGACTAAATGAGCAACCAGAAATTAATTGATATATTAACCAGACTTAGGGAAAAGCATATTACTGTAGATGAGGCAAGAGAAAGCTTGAAGGGACTGCCCTATCAGGATTTGAAATATGCCAAGATTGACCATCACAGAGGAATACGCTGTGGTTTCCCGGAAGTAATTTTTTGTCAGGGGAAAAAACCTGGGCAAATTGCAGAAATTTTCAGGCAGTTGGCTAGCATAAATAAAACTGTATTGGGTACTTTAGCTGATTTGCAGGCCTATAAAGCAGTTAAGGCCGTCTGTCCGGAGGTTGAGTATTATGAGGATGCCCGCTGTTTAGTGCTGGGTATGCCTGAAATACCTTGCTACAAAGGACAAGTACTGATTATAAGTGCGGGAACCTCTGATATTCCGATAGCTGAAGAGGCAATGATTTGTGCAAAAGCTATGGGTAATCCGGTAGAACAAATTTTTGACGTAGGAGTTGCCGGGATTCATCGATTATTAAATCACCAGGAAACTATTCAGCAGGCTGCTGTTATAATCGTGGTTGCAGGTATGGAGGGTGCCCTGCCTAGTGTAGTAGCCGGCCTCACTGATCGTCCGGTTATTGCAGTTCCGACAAGCATTGGTTATGGGGCTAGTTTTGGTGGTCTTGCTGCACTTTTGGCGATGTTAAACAGCTGTGCGGCAGGAATTGCTGTGGTTAATATAGATAACGGTTTTGGTGCAGCAGCAATGGCCGCATCTATAAACAGAACGGCTCAGATTCTTGTGAAAGCTGGGGAGATTTAATGAGAACCAAAATGGACAGAATGTTAAATAATGTTTCTCGCCCAGATTGTTATGAAGAGGCAATTATTGAGTCGGTTACCGGTCCTTTGGTCTTGTCAATATGGAAAAGCCGTCATGGAGATCCGACAGTTCTTTTTATCCCGGGAACAAAGACCCATCCATTGTTTTATGAGGATTTTTTGAATCAACTGGCAATGAAAAATGTGAATGTTATTGGGTTACATTTGGTGGGCCATGGGAAAAGTCCCAGAGTCAAAGGGCTTTACACCTATAATGAGATGTTGCAAAATGGACTTGATGCAATACAATACGCTTTGGATAGGTTTGGCAGTAAGCTTTTTTTGGTTGGCTCCAGTCTTGGTGGTATATTATGTGCAGACTTGGCCGGAAGGGACAGCAGAATCAAGGGGATATTCCCCCACAACTTACTGGTTCCAAGTCTGCCGGAATCAATTGTTGTCACCAGATTTGGACGCTTAATCCCAAGAAATAAATATATTTATAAGGCAATAGTTAAATTTGTTTTGTTATCTGCATTTCTTTTTCCCAGGATGCAGATACCTTTTTCCTTCTATTTGGAGGACAAGCACATTTATAAAAACAAAGAGATCTTTGAATTATTCTATGAGGATCCTATTGGTCTGATAGACTATCCGCTTTATTTCTTAGCTAGTTTGTTTCGCGCTGACTTAAGCAATATCAGCAACGGCAGTATTAATTGTCCGGTAATAATGCTGGTAGTTAAGGGTGACCCAATTGTCCCTTTTGAATATAATAAAAAGGTTTTTCAGATGATAAAGTCTCCAAAAAAGGAGATGCTGTTATTTGAGGGATCGCAGCATTTTATTCTAAATGAATCATATGAGAGGGTGGCAGAGGAAGTAGTGTTAAAAATCAGTGAAATCACA
>JAAXTT010000102.1 GCA_013336365.1 Peptococcaceae bacterium | reverse complement strand
TGACTTTGGTTAAGGGAAGATTGCTGTCAGGGAATAATGATTCAAATGAAGCAGAGGTAATTTTGGATCCAAAATTTCTTGCTGCAAATAGACTGGGCTGGGGAGACAAGGTTAAGATTTTGGTTGACGGCAAAGAGGTCTCGTTTACTGTTGTTGGAGCTGCAATAAGTCCGGAATTTATCTATGCTATGAAAGATAATGCGGACATATTACCAGATCCAAGGAAATTTGGCATATTTTATCTTGAAAACAAAGAGCTTCAGCAGATTTTAAATATGTCGGAACAAATTAACCAGGTATTGATTGAATTTGATCAGGGTGTTGACCATTCAGAGGTTATTTCTGATATTAAGGACATTTTAAAGCCCTACGGCCTTTTAGCCTCCTACCCCCGAGAGGATCAGCTCAGTCATGCAATAACCAAGGGAGAGCTTGATCAGCTTCGTTCTGTTACCAGGGTTTTGCCTTTAATCTTTTTTGGGATAGCTACAGCTATTCAGTTTGTTATATTACGCCGAATGATAAAATCTCAGCGCTCTCAAATTGGTCTGATGAAGGGCTTGGGATACGATAATTATCGTATCATGCTTCATTATGTGTTTTATGCACTGGCCGTCAGCTTGTCAGGCGCAGTAATCGGACTGATTTTGGGAATATTTTCATCAGCAGGTATCTCAGAAATATATTCAGGATATTTTAATTTTCCGGGAGGTATTCACAGTTATAATTTAGAGGTTATTTTTTATGGTTTTATAATGTGTTTATCAGTGGGGGTTATTGCAGGGATATCATCCTCCTATGGGGTAATGGAGGTCCAGCCTGCCGAAGCTATGCGACCGGAACCTCCCAAGGCCGGAGGAAAAAGTTTTTTGGAGTATTTGCCCTGGTTATGGGTTCGCATAAATTCGGGTTGGAAAATGACCTTTCGTAATATAAGCCGCAACAAAGGCAGATTTGCTGTTACCCTTATGGGAGTTATATTTGCTGTAGGACTTTTGGTTATTTCGCTTTTCACAAATGATGCAGTGGATTATATGATGGAAAAATTTTTCTATAAGGGTCAAAGCTATGATATTGCTGTTCGATTTGATTCGGTTATATCAGAAAAGGCACTTCTGGATATTAATCGTATAGAGGGAGTTCAAAGGGCGGAAGGGTTTTTGGAACTTCCGGTCAGAATATATTACCGGGGGAAAAATGAGAGTGAGGTTATATTAGCTTATAATCCGGAAACAACCATGAAAAGCCTGGATGATGGGGAGGGCAACCCGGTCAAGATCCCGGAGGCCGGTATGCTTATTAATCAGAGAACAGCAAAAAAACTTGGAATAAAAGCAGGTGTGGAGGTTGAGGTCGAGACTTTGCTTCCTACAGGCCCTATTCATCGAGAAAAAGTTTTTATAGTCGGAGAAAACCGTCAATTAGTGGGCTCCGGTTCGTATATGGATTTAAAACAGGCAAATATATTGCTCAGGGAGAGAAATGCGGTTTCCGGAGTTTTGCTGAAGATAGAAAATGGTAAGGAAATTCAGATTGAAACTGAAATCAATAAAATGCCAAAGGTCAGCTCTGTAATTAGTCATCAAAAGGAAGTGGAAAATTTTGAAAAAAATCTTGAGGCTATGGATTTTTCTATTTTAATTATGGTTTTATTTGCGTCTTTACTAGGCTATGCCATAGTTTATAACTCCTCAGTGATGAATTTGGCTGAAAGGAATCGGGAAATAGGCTGTATGAGGGTAATGGGCTTTAGCTTGGCAGAAATTTCCGGCTTACTTATCAAGGAAAATATTATTCAAGCCTCTATCGGTATTGTTTTGGGATTGTTTTTTGGTCGCATTACCGCCCAGGCTTATATTCAATCCATAAGTACTGATTTATATACGCTTCCGGTGATTATTTATCCTCGAACGTACATAATGGCAGCAGTTATTGGAGTGGTTTTTATTTTAGCCGCCCATTTTTTATCAATCAGGGGAATAAGGAATATGGAGCTGTCTGAGGCTCTAAAGAGTCCAGAATAAACTAAAAGAGAGATTAACACGTAAAAGGAGCAGATATTTAAGTGGCAGGCAATATTTTACTTGAACTAAAAAAGGTTACAAAAACCTATAAGATGGGCGATGTAATGGTTGAAGCCTTAAAGGAAAGCTCTCTGGATATTTATTCGGGAGAGATGCTGGTTATCCTGGGCCCCAGTGGGTCAGGTAAAAGCACGTTGTTGAATATTATGGGAGGAATGGATTCGCCCACCAGGGGAGAAATTTTTTTCCAAGACAGGGATATCAGCAGTGGTGGTGAGGATATATTGACTGATTATCGTCGCAACAAGGTAGGATTTGTGTTTCAGTTTTACAATTTAATTCCTGATTTAACTGCCAGGGAAAATATTGAGCTGGCAGCAGAGCTGGTCAAAAACCCTCTTGCTATTGATAAAATATTGGATGAGGTGGGTTTAAGTGGGAGAAAAGACCATTTTCCGGCTCAAATGAGTGGGGGAGAGCAGCAAAGGGTGTCTATAGCCAGGGCAGTAATAAAAAATCCTCCTCTCCTATTATGTGATGAGCCCACCGGGGCCTTGGACTATCAAACAGGAAAGCTTATCTTGGCGTTGCTGAAAAAGATAAACAAAGAAACCTCCTGTACTGTGGTGCTTATAACTCATAATATTGCAATAGGAGGAATGGGGGACAGAGTTGTCCGCATGCGCAGCGGGGAAATTGTTGAAATAATTGAAAATGCTGAGCCCATTTCTCCGGAAATGATTGAATGGTAGAAAATGTTGAATAAATTGGTCTGATTGAAATAATACGCAGTGCATAAGGGGGTAAAAATATGAATAAGAGAATAGCAGTTGCAGTAGTCATTACTTTGATTGTGGCTGTCGGTTTGATCTATAGGTATAATTCTGCTACCTCGGTAGCTATGACCAGGGTTAATTTGGGAAGTATCCAGGATTTGGTGTCGGATACGGGATATGTCCAAGCTGCAAAAAAACATGATATTTATTCCGAACAAAGCGGAACAGTCGGTAGGCTTCTCATAAAAACCGGGCAAAAAGTATCCAAAAATCAAGTTATTATGATAATGGAAAATCAAGATCTGGCTATGAACAGTCAGCAGCTTCAGATTCAACTTAATCAAGCCAGAGGAACTGTCGATTCAACCAAAGCAGCACTGATTAAGCTTGGTTTGGATTTGTCAGACATTCAGGAGGAGTTTGAGCGCTCAAAGGCGCTGTTTCTTTCCGGAGCTATAAGTCAGGTTCAACTAGATTTTGTTAAGACAGGAATGGATAGAGAAATGGCGAGCTTCGATGCATTGGAAAAAAATCTACAGACTGCAAATGAGCAGGTAAACAGCTATGAAAGGCTTTTAAATATTTCCGGGGAAAAAGAAAAAGACCTGACGATAAAAAGCATTGTTGATGGCATAGCTTTGCAGCTTCCTGTTGAATCCGGGCAGACGGTTACAGCCGGCACATTGTTGGCAAGGATAGGTGTAGCGGATGAATTGGAGGTTAAAGCGGAGATACTCAGTGATGATGTCGGACAGATAAAGGTTGGGCAAAAAGCCAAGGTTACAGCACCGGTTTTAAGAGGCGAGATATTAGAAGGAGAAATTATAGAGATATATCCCCAAGCAGAGGAGAAACTATCTGCTCTGGGACTGATTCAAAGAAGGGTGCCCATAATTATTAAGCTTAACAAATCTGGAAATTTAAAGCCGGGTTACGAGACGAAGGTAACTATTGTTATTTCTAGCAAAGAAAAAGTGATGCTGATACCACGAGAATCTGTTTTTTCAGGCTTGGATGGTAAAAAGCGAGTAATGAAAGTAGTTGAAGGTAAGGTTGTTTATACTCCGGTAAAAACTGGCTTGCTGGATAGTAAAAATATTGAAATAACTGCTGGATTGTCTCAGGAGGACCAAATCATCCGGGATGCCAGCACAATCGTAAAGGAAAATACTAGAGTCAAACCCTTGGAAAGTTGATTGAATAGTTTTTTTCCAAGGTAATTCCAAGGATTAGACAGTATTATTTACTAAGGCAGATAAAGTAAAAAGGATGGGAGCGCTGTACAACAATGTCAGATCCAACAGGGAAATCCTTTAATGAAGGTGATATATCCGGTGATAAGGGTGATTCAACGATTAAGACACACCCCGGTTTTAAATCCCTTGATGAAGAAAATGTCAAAAAAATTCTTTTTGGAAAACGGATAAAACTAATGTCCAGGAAGCACAAAATACTTTGGCTAACCCTGCTTTTCCTGATTGTTGGGTTCAGTATATACGGCTGGAACAGCTATCTTGGGAGTCAAGACACCTTAACCTGGTCTACTGTGAAGGTTGTTAAATCTGATATTACCGACTCAATCGAAGCTACAGGCACCTTGGTATCAGTGAAAGAGTCAGCTATGGGTTTTAAAAGTGACGGAATTATAACCGCCCTTAATGTTCAGCCGGGAGACCGGGTTAAATCAGGAGACATATTGGCCCGTCAGGATACTGCAAGTTTGAAGGCTCTGCTGGAACAAGCTAGAAATACAGTGTTACAGGATGAGATTAGTGTAAAAAGTGCAAGACTTACCTTAGAAACCAGTCAGAAAAATTTTAATAGAATGAATACGCTTTTTTCTGCAAGTGGAATTTCCCGGAACGAATTGGATACAGCAGAAAATACATATACAAAAAGCAGGTTGGATTTTGAATCTGCCCAGGTAAAGCTGGCAGGTGACAGAACCAAACTGGTCCAAGCCCAGGCAGATATGTCTGAGGCTACTATTATTGCCCCCTTTGATGGAATTATTGGGGCAGTCAATGGTCAGGTTGGTCAAATTAATGGAATAAATGCATCTTCAAGTACCTTATTGACGGTTATGAGTAATGAGCTGCAAATTAGTGCTATGGTTAATCAGGCAGATATTGGCAGGATAGATGTTGGCCAGCAGGTAAAATTTACTAGCAATTCCTACAGTGATAAAATTTTTATGGGTAAGGTAATAAGAATTACTCCCCAAGCCAGCAATGTAAGTAATGTCCAGTATTATCCGGTGTTGATTTCCTGTGATGATCCGGAGGGACTATTGTTATCAGGCATGGCTGTATCAGCAGAGATTATTGTATCCAGTCAAAAGGATTGTTTGACCGTGCCGATGATGGCGGTAAGCTTTGCCCAGGAATATAATCAGGCCAACTCTGTTCAAGGCAGTACATCTAAAATTGTTACCGACTCTAAAGGCCAGTCTGCCAAGGTTTTAATCTTGGATAATGGGCAGCCGGTACTAAAAGATGTGGTACTTGGTTTAAGTGATG
>JAAXTT010000101.1 GCA_013336365.1 Peptococcaceae bacterium | reverse complement strand
TATTGGTGGATCTATTCCTAAGGAATATATTCCCGCAATTGACGCCGGAGTGAAAGAGGCTTCAGAGAACGGTATTTTGGCTGGTTTTGCTATGGTGGACTTCAAGGTTACCCTTCTTGATGGCTCTTATCATGATGTTGACTCATCTGAGATGGCCTTCAAAATAGCCGGCTCAATGGGCTTCAAGAATGCGGCTGAAAAAGCTAAACCAATAATAATGGAGCCGATAATGGGCTTGGAAGTTACAGTAATGGAAGAAAGTCTTGGGGATGTTATTGGGGACCTTAACTCTCGCCGAGGCAGAATTGAGGAAATGGAGCCTCGAGGAAACATGCAGGTAGTTCGTGCTACTGTTCCTCTGGCTGAAATGTTTGGCTACGCTACTGATTTGCGTTCAGCAACTCAGGGAAGAGGGACTTTCACCATGCAGCTGAGTCATTATGAAGAAGCACCTCAGAATATTTCCGAGGGAATAATAACAAAGCGAAAAGGTTAAGTGGAACACAAACCATTTTAAATATTAAAAGCTTTATACAAGGGAGGATTTTTAGAAATGGCTAAGGCAAAATTCGAACGTAGAAAACCTCACGTTAACATTGGAACCATAGGTCACGTAGACCATGGTAAAACGACATTGACTGCAGCAATAACGATGGTTTTGAGCACAGTAGGCCAGGCAGCGGTAATGAAGTATGATGAGATTGACAATGCTCCGGAAGAGCGTGAGCGTGGAATCACAATTAATACCGCCCATGTGGAGTATGAGACAGAAAGCCGGCACTATGCCCACGTAGACTGTCCCGGACACGCTGACTATGTAAAGAACATGATAACCGGAGCAGCTCAGATGGATGGAGCAATCTTGGTGGTATCAGCAGCAGATGGTCCTATGCCCCAGACCAGGGAGCATATATTGTTGGCAAGACAGGTAGGAGTGCCCCACATTGTGGTGTACCTGAATAAGTCTGACCAGGTAGACGATCCTGAGCTGTTGGAACTGGTAGACATGGAGGTTCGCGAACTTCTTTCATCCTATGAGTTTCCCGGAGATGATACTCCAATAATAGTAGGATCTGCCTTAAAGGTAGTAGAGTGTGGCTGTGGTAAAAAGGAATGTGAGTGGTGCAAATCCATATGGGAACTGATGGATGCAGTAGACAGCTTTATACCAACCCCAGAAAGAGATACTGACAAGCCATTTTTGATGCCGGTTGAAGATGTATTCAGCATAACCGGAAGAGGAACAGTGGCAACAGGGCGTGTAGAGCGTGGATCAGTAAAGGTAGGAGAAGAGATTGAGATAGTCGGACTTCAGGAGAAGCCCAAGAAGTCAGTTGTAACAGGGATAGAGATGTTCCGTAAGCTGTTGGACTATGGAGAAGCCGGGGACAATATCGGAGCCTTGTTAAGAGGAGTGGAAAGAAAGGATATTGAGCGGGGACAAGTATTGGCAAAGATAGGAAGCATAAAGCCCCACACTCATTTTTATGCAGAGGTATATGTATTGAGCAAGGAAGAGGGAGGAAGACACACACCATTTTTCAATGGATATCGTCCTCAATTTTACTTCCGGACAACAGATGTAACCGGAGTAGCAGAGCTTCCTGAGGGAGTAGAGATGGTAATGCCGGGAGACAACGTAAGGATAGCCATCAAGCTGATAACACCCATAGCAGTGGAAGAGGGACTTCGTTTCGCCATCCGTGAGGGCGGCCGTACTGTTGGTGCTGGGGTAGTTACCTCAATCCTAGCATAAAACTCTGAGGTCTTAATTGATTAGGAGCTGACATTCCCTTGGAATGTCAGCTTCCTTGTTTTAGGACCGGTTTTACTATCAGACAGTTTATGGAGGTATTTCCTCAGGTTTGTTGCTATATGAAAATTGTGTGATATAATTACATTTTGAGTCAGTAATTGCAATTAATAGATTGCAGTAATATTTTGAATTAAGACATCTATTGACATGCTAAAGTAATTATGATAGATTATTTTAGGTTATCCTCGAAATAGGATTCAAAGAGGTTTTTTTTCTTTAGGAGGTGGAGACCCGTGCGTGTAGGTATATCTGTAGCTTGCACGGATTGTAAGCGACGTAATTATACAACTACAAAAAACAAGAAGAATGATTCTGGTCGTCTTGAGCTGAAGAAGTATTGCAGATTTTGCCAAATCCATACTGTCCATAAAGAGACTAGGTAAGGTTTTGGTTGGCGTTGCGCATTGCCTTTTAGCGATTGATAGGGCAGGTGCTATTAAATAAACGCTTGTGGAAATAAAATATTTTCCTCTGTTTAAGGATGTGTCAATTTAATGGCTTTTCTCAAGAAACCAGAAAAAGAAGAGAATGGGCTGACTGTGCAGCAGACTGCAGACAAGAAAAAAGCTGTAGTTAAGAAGGATGGGCTAAAGGCCGATGGCAAAAAAGCTGCTACAGTCAAGCAGGACAAGGTCAGCTCTGTGGTGAGATTGAAGGCGTATTTTAGAGGTGTTTACAGTGAGCTTAAAAAGGTTCACTGGCCTACTCGCCGGGAAGTTTTGATTTATACTGCTGTAGTAGTTGTGGCTGTAATTATTGTAGGTGCGTTGATTTGGGTTTTTGATGCCGGTATGAGCCGTGTACTGCAGCTGATTATCCGATAGAGCTGGGGGAGGTGGGGAGCCTTTGATGGGCTCCTTATATGAGCAAACAATGGTATGTTATTCATACCTATTCAGGTTATGAAAATAAGGTGAAGGCCAACCTTGAGAAGAGAATAGAGTCTATGGGCATGGAGGAGAAAATATTTCGCATTCTTGTGCCTATGGAGGAAGAAATTGAAATCAAGGATGGCAAACGCAAGGTAATAAAGCGAAAAGTATTTCCCGGCTATGTTATGGTTGAGATGATTATGACTGATGACTCTTGGTATGTTGTACGCAACACTCCGGGTGTGACCGGTTTTGTCGGGAGTGGCTCGAAGCCAATTCCACTGACAGAGGAAGAGACCATTCAGATTCTAAGATCTATGGGAACTGATGAGCCCAAGATTAGAGTTGATTTTGAAGTTAATGAAAGCATAAGGGTAATAAGCGGTCCCTTTGAAAACTTTGACGGAGTTATTGAGGAAATACATCCTGAAAAAGGAAAGCTCAAGGTCAGGATTTCAATGTTTGGCAGGGATACGCCGGTAGAGCTTGAGTATATCCAGGTAGAAAAAATCAGTTAGAAGGAGGTGTAATGTTATGGCAAAAAGGGTTGTAGCTATTATCAAGCTACAGGTTGCTGCTGGAAAGGCTACGCCTGCTCCACCTGTTGGACCTGCTTTGGGACAGCATGGAGTTAACATCATGGCTTTTGTTAAGGAATACAATGAGCGTACTGCAGCACAGGCTGGCTTGATTATACCGGTAGAAATTTCAGTATTTGAAGATAGGTCCTTTACTTTTATTACTAAGACTCCCCCAGCTGCTGTTTTACTTAAAAAAGCCGCTGGAATCGAATCCGGTTCCGGAGTGCCTAATAAAACCAAGGTTGCAAAATTAGCCCAGTCAAAGATTCGTGAAATTGCTGAGACAAAAATGCAGGATTTGAATGCTGCAACAATAGAGGCTGCAATTAGTATGATAGAAGGAACTGCACGGAGCATGGGGATCGAAGTTATTGAGGGATAAGGCCCCGGCAAAATTACTTCTTATTGTTTTGCACTATTAGGTGGGAGGATTAAGCTGAATGCTAATCCGTTTGTACCACAAGGAGGATTTAAAAATGGCTAAGCAAGGAAAAAAATATACAGATTCCTTTAAGCAAGTTGATCAAAACAAGCTTTACGACCCGGATGAGGCTTTAGGCATGATTAAGGGTATGGCAAATGCTAAGTTTGATGAAACAGTTGAAGCTGCAGTAAGACTGGGTGTGGATCCCAGACATGCAGACCAACAGGTCCGTGGTGCAGTTGTTTTGCCTCATGGCACAGGTAAGACACGTAAGGTTATCGTTTTCGCTAAGGGTGACAAGGCCAGGGATGCAGAAGAGGCCGGCGCTGATTTTGTGGGTGCCGAGGATCTAGTTGAGAAAATCCAAAAAGAATCATGGCTTGGATTTGATGTGGCAATTGCAACCCCTGACATGATGGGCCTGGTAGGAAGACTGGGAAGAGTGTTGGGTCCAAGGGGCTTGATGCCCAACCCGAAAACAGGAACTGTAACCTTTGATGTTGCTCAGGCTGTCAAAGAGGTTAAGGCCGGAAAAATCGAATATCGGGTTGATAAGGCTGGAATTGTACATGTTCCTATTGGCAAGGCTTCCTTTGAAATAGAAAAATTACTCGGCAATTTTCGGGTTTTAATAGAGCAGCTGGTTCGGGTTAAGCCTGCGGCTGCCAAAGGGCAATATATGAAAAGCATAACCGTCAGCTCTACTATGGGACCTGGGGTTAAAATCAATCCCGGCAAGGTTTCATCATAGTAGCAGGTTGTGAGTCTGTCTGAATTTAATATGCTGAAGACAGTTGGTGTTTTATACTTAAAGGCATTGCCGCCAATCGAGGCCTGTAGGATTATTAATAATAATGATTATTATTAATGCGGGCTCTGTTTTATAAGGGTCCGCCTTCTATTTTTTCAGAAGGGAGGTCAATACATGATTAGTAGAAAAGACAAGGATAGAATAATCGGTGATTTAAGGGTGAGATTTGGTGAGTCAACAGTTGCTATTTTTGCCAATAACAATGGGGTAAATGTTGCAAATATGACTAAGTTGCGTACCCGTATGAGAGAAAATGGCTGTGTCCTTAAGGTAGCAAAAAACACTCTCGCTATTAAGGTGGCAAAAGAGCTTGGTTATGATAATTTGGAGCAATATCTAAGCGGACCTACCGTTATTGCTTTCAGCAGTGGTGATTTAGTGGCACCAGCCAAGGTTTTCTTTAATTTCATCAAAGAGACAAAGGCACCTCTTGAGATTAAGGCCGGTATGCTGGAAGGTAAGGTTATTGATGCCAAAGGTGCAAAAGCACTGGCAGAGTTGCCGTCAAGGGAAGTATTGCTGGGCAAGATTCTTGGCAATATGCAGACCCCGATGTACGGCTTTGCAACTGTGCTTAATGGTTCACTCAGAAATTTTGTTTACGCTCTTGATGCAGTTCGTCAGCAAAAAGCTGAGGAATCAGCATAACAAATATAATAATTTAAAAATAATTAGGAGGTTCTATAATGTCTAAAGTAAATGAAGTATTGGAATTGGTAAAAGGTTTGACAGTTTTGGAATTATCTGAATTGGTTAAGGCTTTCGAGGAAGAATTTGGTGTTAGTGCTGCAGCTCCTGTAGCTGTTGCCGCAGCGGCTCCTGGTGCTGTTGCAGCCGAGGCTGTTGAAG
>JAAXTT010000217.1 GCA_013336365.1 Peptococcaceae bacterium | reverse complement strand
CACATGCACTTGGAGCTCTTATTATGAAGTTTGCAGAGGCAAAAGAGAAAGGGGAGCCTAAGGTGGTCGTATGGGGAACAGGTACACCTGTCCGCGAATGGCTGCATGTCGATGATGGAGCCGAAGCGCTTATAAAAGCTATTGATATGCCTTTCCATGCCGGTCCTGTAAATGTAGGTGTCGGGAAGGGGATTTCGATATCGGAAATGGCCTTTCTTATCAGAGACCTTACAGGATTCGAAGGAACAGTCGAATTTGATACAACCAAACAGGACGGAGCAAAATATAAAACAGTTAACGGATCTCTTGGCGAAAAGCTCCTTGGCTGGAAGCCTCAAATAGAATTTGTTGAAGGAGTGAAAGAAACTATTGACTGGTATAAAAAGAGCAGACAAAATGGAAATGCTGGAATTTAAACATAATGAAGAAGTTGTGGCCAGATACATCCCTTCGGGAGCATGGACAGACGGCCTTGGCTTTTATTCGCAAGAAAACGAATCCATTCAGGTAGGTACCTGGCAGTACGACAAAGGCAAGGAGCTTCAAAAACACAGGCACATGATTGTTGAGAGAGCTATTGCGAGAACTCAGGAAGTTCTTTTTATTGTATCGGGTAGTGTTAAGGCAAAAATCTATACTTTAGACGAGAAGTTCCTGGATGAGGTAATTCTTTCTCAGGGCGACACTTTGATACTACTTAATTGTGGTCATGGATATGAGATTCTTCTGGACAATACAAAGGTTCTGGAGGTAAAAAACGGACCATATCCGGGAGCAGAAGCGGATAGGAAAAGGTTTTAAGAAATTTTAGATAATTACTAGGTATATGGATATGATTCCACAAATGGAACCTTGGTTTGGTTCTGAAGAGAAGATAGCGCTCGGCAAATATATGGATGAAGGAGGCTGGCTCACAGAGTTCCGTAATACCGCCGAATTTGAACAGAGAATTGCCGATTATACAGGAAGCAGGCATTGCATTGTAGTAAATAATGGCACAATCAGCCTTACTCTAATGGCGATTGCTGCAGGTATTACAGTCGGGGATGAAGTTATTGTTCCCAACTTCACGATGATTGCTACCCCTAATTCGATAAAAATGATAGGCGCTGAGCCTGTTTTTGTAGATGTTGAGAGAGAAACACTATGTATGGATATTGAGGCTGCCAGAATGGCTATAACGCCGAAAACAAAGGCTATTTTCATTGTAACAGCCAATGGCCGTTATCCAAAAGCGGGAATTGAAGCTTTTCAAAAACTATGTGACGAAAAAGGGCTTATTCTTCTCGAGGACTCTGCACAATCACTCGGCTCTTTCTATCCAAACGGAAAACATCAGGGGGCATTCGGACTTGCCGGCAGCTTTTCATTTTCGGCACCTAAGGTAATATCAACCGGGCAAGGTGGTGCAATTATCACAAATGACGACCAAATGGCATTTAAAATCAGAAGATTAAAAGACTTTGGCAGAAGCGGCGGCGGAAATGATATTCATGCTACTATCGGGTACAATTTTAAGTTTACAGAAATGCAAGCCGTCATTGGAAATGAGCAAATGAAAAAACTCCCCTGGAGGGTAGAGAGAAAAAAGGAAATTCTCTCTTTATATCAGGAGTTGCTTTCGGGAGTTAAGGATGTTTCTTTCTTTGATCAAAATCTTTCAATTACCACTCCATGGTTTATTGATATGTTTGTTGAAAGAAGGGGAGAACTTCAGCAGTATCTAAAAGACAATATGATTGGTACAAGAATTATGTACCCTCCAATTAACAAGCAGGAAGCTTATAACATTCCCGGTGAACATCCGGTTTCAAATATGGTTGGAGAAAAAGGGCTCTGGTTCCCTTCTGCAGTTCAACTCACCAATGCACAAATTGAACGAGTTTGCGATACAATAATTAAATTCTATTCAAAAGGCTCAAATTAACTTTCTAAAATTGCTCCTCCCCATGAGTAGCCAACACCAAACCCTGCAATCAAAACTTTATTGCAGGGTTTGATTTTATTCTCCTTTAAAGCATGATATAATGCAATAGGAATTGTAGAGGATACTGTATTGCCAAAGTTTT
>JAAXTT010000100.1 GCA_013336365.1 Peptococcaceae bacterium | reverse complement strand
GTCTCAGTAAATTACTTAGTGAAATGGGAGGGGTCCCCGGGTTTTCTCCCGAAGACAAAAGGGATATTGATAATGATTGTGTGAAAAGCCTGCAGCAGTCGGAATCGGAAAACAATTGCCCTCCTGTCAGGATTGGCTGCTTATATGAAGGGAAGCTAACAATCCACAGTTCAGAAAAATTCCGGGAAATATCAAGAGGTTTTTAAAATAGGCAGGTGATCAGCTGTTGTCAGTATTAACAAGGCTCAGCGGAATAATATATGCAGAAATCCTTTCACTGCTAAGGAACCGCACCCAGGCCTTTATATTTTTAGCTATGCCCTTTGTAATTTTCCTTTTTCTTGCCGGTATTTACCATGAGCCTGTTATCAATCATATACCCACAGTAATCCTGGACCTGGACCACTCACAGAAATCAAGGGAGATAATAAATGCATATGCAGCAAATCCGGTATTAGAAATTAAGGGCCTTGTATCAAATAGAAACGACATGGAATCTCTGCTTAAAGCTGAGGATGCAAGGGTAGGAATAATAATCCCGGAAAATTTTGAATCGGCTATGACCCGGGGTGAAGCTGTCGGTATAATGACTGTCATAGATGGCAGTAATATGGTATTTACCAATACTTCCGGTTCAGCGGTAGCGGAAGTAGCAAGCCGTCTTGCAGCAGAATTGAAGGTTAATCTAATCTCATCAAAAGGGCTTTTGACTGAAAAGGCAGAGAGAATTATCCGGGCAGTTCAGTTCACAGTCAGCTCAAGATATAATCCCACCTACAATTATGCCTTCTTTCTTCTTTTTGGTCTGGGAATCAATATATTACAGCAAACCTGTCTGTTGGGCATATCAACCTCACTTTCCGGAGAAAAAAGTCAAAATACCTGGTGGCACTATGGGTTTAATAACTGTTCCGGAGTGCTTATCCTTCCAGGCAAGCTGCTTCCCTATCTGCTAATTGCCCTATTGCAATTTGCCTTGCTTATGCTGCTGGGTTCCCAATGGCTGGGATTGCCTTTCCGGGGAAGCCTGTTGTTGCTTTTTTTATCGACAATAATTTTTTTAGTTGCAGTAACCTCTTTTGGTCTTATGGTCTCTGCCCTCACAAGCCCGGTAAACTCTATTCGCTACACCATGGTCATGGCCATGCCCTCCTTTGTATTTTCAGGCTATACCTGGCCGGCAGAGGCAATGAATCCTTTAGCTAAAGCTATTGGGCAATGTCTCCCTCTTACCTGGTATCTTAAATCATTTCAGGCAATAAGCATGAAGGGTGCAGGCTGGGAGATTGTTTGGCCATATTTGGCATGCCTAACTGTAATGGCGGCAGTATTCTTAGCTATTGCCTTATACCTGGTCAATAAGCTCAATAGGTCTGTTTATGATGGAGGTTGATCTGAAAAATGCTGGAGAGAATAAAAAATATCGCTACAATAACCTACATTGAAGGTCTTTCGATTCTAAGGGATAAAACCTTGGCCGCCTTGGTCCTGGGCAGTGTGTTTATATATTTGGCCGGCTTCGGATTAGTTTACAAATCGGCGATTTTGTTTGATATTCCGGTGGCAGTGGTGGATCAGGATCAGAGCTACACCAGCCGGGGACTTGTTGCAAAAATTGCCAACAATCCCAAGCTGAAGGTGGTGTATGAAAGTAACTCCCCCGTCAATACTGAAAAATTACTCCAGGCTGAAAAAATAAGAGCTATCTTTGTCATTCCTGAAAGGTTTGAACAGGATATTGCCAGGGGACAGGCAGTTAAAGTATCAGTGGCTGCGGATGGAACAAACCTGATTTACACCTACAACTTAAAAAAAGCCATTAGCGATCTCAACCGTTCCTTGGGAACAGAGATTATGACCGCGTCCTTGCTTGGCGCCGGCCTGGATCCGTCAAGCACTGCTCAGGTCTTGAAGGCTGTTGATTTTGAGAGCCAGATTCTCTATAATCCTACCAACAGCTATATCAACTTCTTATTTTTGCTACTTATTATTCTGGCTTTGCAGCAAACCTGCTTGTTGGGAGAAGGCATAACTCTTTCCGGTGAAAAGGCCCAAGGCACCTGGACCCAATTTGCCCTTTCCCCACTTAGTCCTTGGGAGATATTTGCCGGTAAGGCGCTGATCTATTATCTGGCAGTCCTTTTTAATGCTGCAGTTGCCTTATTGGGAGCCTTTGCCCTGCTCAAGCTTCCGGTTAATGGCAGCATACTTTTGCTGTTTTTTACCTTTGCGGTTTTTGCCCTTTCTATAATCGGTATGGGTTTTTGGCTTTCCTCTCATTGCAAGGATTCAATGCAGGCTACTATGGTAATATCCCTATTTAATATTCCCATGCTAATGGGAAGCGGACTTAATTGGCCTTTTTCCTCAATGTCATCCGTGGTCAAATATATAGCTTTTCTATTTCCATACACCTGGATGGCCCATGCGGCTAGGGCAATAACCTTAAAAGGGGCGGGAATAACCTTGATTTGGCCTGATTTGGCAGTATTGGCAGCAATGGCCATCGTTTTTATATTTGGGGCTGTCAAATCAGTGGACAGATTTATCTGTAATCAGAAGGGAGTAAGCAGATGACCATAATTATTAAGGATTTGGACACAAAGAAAAGGCTCTTTGATTCTGCTGCCAAGGTTTTTGCCAAAAAAGGCTTTGACAAAGCCACGGTAGACGAAATTGCTGATTATGCCGGGGTGGCAAAGGGCACAATATATTATTATTTTCGGGGAAAAGAAGAGTTATTTCTTTTTTTGATGGAGGAAGGAATGGAAAGGCTGCGCCTCAGGATTGAATCCAAAATTAATGATGCCGATGAAATAGCATACAGCTTAGGCAAAATTATTGATATTCATGTTGATTTTGTTAAAGAAAACAGCGATCTCTGTATTATTCTGCTCTCCGAAGCCTGGGGAATTTCAGCAAGACAGGAGAGATTGCAGGATATGCTGGACAAATACTATTCTATTGTAGGTAAATTTATTGATGCAGGTATCGCCCAAAAGGTTATCCGTCCAATGGACAAAGGGGTTATAGCCGCCTCTTTATTTGGAATTACCACAGTTGCGGCTCAGCATTTCCTCCGCAAAAAAGACGCCTTTGACTGGGACCCAGTGAATTCCCAAATCAGAGAAATCCTGCTTCGGGGAATTCTTGTCGATTAACAAACTCTTTGGCAGTTGGGATACGAGGTTCGAGGTTTGATTAAAGTCATTTTTGGCAGTGGGGGTGTGGATTTCAGCCCTTCACTAAAGCACTTCGGTCTGAAATGTCCTCCCCCCACCCCACATAAGTGTTTATATAGATGATATTTGGAGAAATCAGGACCATAATTTCTAAGAGGTTGCCACTTCAAAATTATATTTACAAAGAATCCAAAGCTTGTTTAGGGTCAAAACATGTTTTGCCAATGGAAAATCCCATTTCAGAGGTAACAAGAATATATTAAGGTTAATAAATTTTGAAAGATTAACTTAAAAATCATTATTTACTAACAGAGCTTGGCAAAGAACTGATTAGAACAGCTAAACCTTGCTACGTGGTGGGGGGAGGACATTTCAGACCGGAGCCATAGGCAGGTGATGGCAAAAATCCCAGCGCCAAGCCTTATAAGACAAGTCAAAAGAGCCGGTAACCTCAAGTACCGGGTGAAGGGCTGAAACCCACACCCCCACGGCCGATATAGTTTATAGGTTTAAAAAAGTTCTCCAAAGAATAGACCTATCAAACCTGGAAAGCTTTTTCTTAATCCAGACCACAGGTATTATCAGCTGGAAACTTATTCTGGTTGAGCTTAAGGGTTTTATGTAGATAGTATTTGAAGCTGCCAAGACCTGAATTCCCAAGAGTGTTACTTTATTTACTCACAGAGCTGGACATTAGCTAATCAGAATAGCTAAACCTTGCTACGTGGTGGGGGGAGGACATTTCAGACCGAAGCCTTGGGCAGGTGATGGCAAAAATCCCAGTGCCAAGCCTTATAAGACAAGGTAAAAGAGCCGGTAACCTCAAGTACCGGGTGAAGGGCTGAAACCCACACCCCCACGGCCGAAACTATTTATAAGATTTTAGCTGAAAGAATATATCAGGGTTATCTGAATAGTTTATAGATTTAATTATGTATTAGCCGGTAGATTTAATTAGGTTTTTGCTGAAATAATATACTAGGTTTTTAGCCTAAAGAATTGGTCACTTTTTAATCCCCCCCCCCGGATAAGCTGATGGAAAGCGTAATGAAATACCGGAAAGAAAGTTAAAGCAAACTGAAATACTAAGATTGACAGAAAAACAAGAATACGGGAGGAATTTCCTTGACTCTGTAGAATAACATTTACTGAGACATTTGAGGACCCTTCCTAACGGTAGGGGCAGCCTCAGAGCCAGCCTGTATTGCAGGAAAGGGGAAAGCTAATGTTTAGTGTTGATATTGGAGTGGATCTAGGCACAGCCAATGTGCTGGTGTATGTAAAGGGTAAGGGGATTGTACTGCAGGAGCCTTCAGTAGTGGCCATAAACAAAGACACCAACAAGGTTATTGCAGTTGGAGCCGAGGCTCGCCAAATGATCGGCAGAACACCCGGAAATATAGTGGCAATTCGTCCCTTAAGGGATGGAGTCATTGCAGATTATGAAGTAACCGAAAAAATGCTGAAGTATTTTATTAACAAAGCCTGTGGCAGACGATTGTTTTTCCGACCCAGAGTTATGGTTTGCATTCCCTCGGGAGTTACTGGAGTGGAGGAGAGAGCCGTAAGGCAGGCAGCAATCCAATCAGGTGCCAGAACCTCCTTTGTAATTGAAGAGCCCTTGGCGGCAGCCCTGGGAGCAGGCTTGGACATCTCTGAGCCAAGTGGTACCATGGTTGTGGATATAGGCGGGGGAACCACAGATGTGGCCGTTCTTTCCTTAGGCGGTATCGTCTGCAGCAGATCTATCAGAGTTGCCGGAGATAAAATTGACGAGGCAATTGTCCGTTACGTAAGACGCAAATTCAACCTAGCCATTGGGGAGCGGACCGGTGAGGAAATCAAAATGACTATCGCCACAGCATACCCCAAGGATGAAGAGGAAAAATTTTATGAGATTAAGGGAAGAGACCTTCTTCAGGGCTTGCCCCGGGCAGTTACCATTACTAATTTCCAGGTTCATGAGGCGATAAAGGAAACCCTGGAGGATGTAGTGGGAGCAGTCAAGGAAGTGCTGGAAAAAACTCCTCCCGAGCTTTCAGCAGATATTGTTAACAAAGGAATAGTCCTAACCGGCGGGGGAGCACTTCTTCCCGGACTGGACAAGCTTCTCAGCGAAGAAACCAAGGTCCCCGTCCATCTGGCGGATGACCCTCTCAGCTGTGTAGCCATAGGAACAGGACGAGCCTTAAGCATGCTGAATTATCTTTCCGGCAAGGACGGCAAGAATCATAGTATGTCCAGTCTAAGAAGATAAATGTC
>JAAXTT010000022.1 GCA_013336365.1 Peptococcaceae bacterium | reverse complement strand
GTATCTGGTTTTATTTGCAACCCTGATGATGATTATCGGAGGAAGTGTAAGTGCCTTTATGGCCATTGCCGATATTGTCTATCCGGCACCCTACTATCAGTCTTATCAAGAATTTATAAGTATGGATCCGGCAAAAAATGGAATTCCCACAGAAACAACAATGAATGAAGCGGAACTCAAGGAAAAATATGCCCTTCTGGAAAGCTCAGAGAAAGAAAAACAGGTAGTACGAGCGAAAAATACTCTGATTAAAAGCTTTGGCTGGATAGTAATCCCCCTGCCGATTTTCCTTTATTTTAAAAGAATGATGACAAAAAAGGAACTGCCTCAAAGCTAGGCTGTAATAATATCCGGGGTAAAAAGGGTTCTCTATCAAATGTTGGGGTAAGCCCTATCAACGGAGAGTAAATAGATTTTTTGATTGGAAGCTTGATGTTTTGCATATCAAGCTTCCTTTTTTCATGAAAAATACAAAACAATAACCTGCAGGGGGTGCGGATTTCAGTTGGACAAATTTGTTTTGGTTTAACCGGCTTAACAGACCGCCCACCGCCTGCGTAAATGCATCCATGCACTACTCGGCTGCAGCCGCATCCCTGCGTCTTGCCGGGCGGCCTGTAATTTCGGGCACTAAGAAGCCGGTAACAACCTCCACAAAATGTCCTTGCCTGAAATGTCCTCCCCCTTGCAATGAGCGTTTACATAGACATCCTATACAGAATTCTTGCTCTGAATACAGGAGTGCGTTACCTGAACAGCCAAACAGTATAGATCAATATGTAACAAGCTTGATATTATAATTTGTACATTTAAAGCATTTGCAGGGTAATGACATAAAACGCCTCCCTTATGCAATTATATCTATTGATGTACAATCTTTGTCGGCGTGGTTTTAGTGTTTGTAGGTAAGAAAAAATGAGTATTAATATACTATGATTTAATTTTGACAAGTTACCAGCAAGTTAAATTTTATATTTATCAATATCAGCAATTAATCCAAAACCCTTTTAAAAATCAACATTTCAGCAAGTATATGTTTACAAATTTCAGTCAAGTTCCTAGTCTTACTGAGTTGCCAGCAAGTTACCAGCAAGTTAAATCTACGCCCATACCGGAATATATTTCATATGTCTTGGTGCCGTCGTCGGATCCAGCGGTTTTATTAGTTCATTATCAACTGCATCTCTGATTAACCTTGATGCAGTTCCAGATGAAGACTCTTTCAGTCCAAACCTTTTTCTCAATGAGCTATTCGTTAATTGTTCTCCTTGGACGTGCTTGATACAAGCATGTAAATAACAAGCCCAAAGTCTATCTTCATTAGGAATGGTAGAAAATGGTATTTCAGAAAGAAGAGTCACTTTTATACTTTCTTCGTATAAATCTATTCTAGGTGCAGGTAGATGCTGAAACTCACAATGAATTACTATTTTATCCCAACCTGTACCCAATTCTTCACACATTTTCAATCGCCGCATAAGCGATGCTAATTTTTCATTTCTGGATTTGGGAGGGTTATCAATGATACGATTGATATCAACTAATGGTATTCCCGGGTTTGTTATCTCTACTCTGTTAACAAAAATTTCAATTATCGGTGATACCCCTGGAATTGAAAAGTCTTGATGAATTAATGAGTTAGCCACAGCCTCTCTGATTGCTACAATTGGATATGCCGTTTTCTTCTTTCTCAAAGCACCTGCAATTACTTCTTCTGACGGAGTAAGCGCCTCAATATATTTTATCAGACCCTCGAATCCAACAGCATAACCCTTATTTCCTATTTCTTCTTTAAGCATTTCAAGTCTATTATTCCCTTTATATTGAATCACCCTAACTGCCTTTCTGGCAATGTTCGGGAACATATCAATCTTTTTTGCAAAAAGAATAGCGCCTAAATTTGTGATGCCATACAATCCATTATCTAGTTTAACAACAATGCCTTCTTCAATCATGTAATACATTATTCCATCATTGTTTGTAGGCTGGACTTCATTTTTATTTTCGAAGTATATAGAGTAATCAATAAGGCTCAGTGCTTCATTTAAATCCAAGTCCTTTTTAGCTATCTGTTGTTCATATTTTATTGTGCGAAGTTTATCCCAAAGCTTTGCTTGCACAGCAGGATATTCGCTCAGCTTCTTTGTGTAACTCCCAATCCTTATATAGTCAACCTTTTCAAACATCACTGTTTTATCGACTGCACTATGTATTATAAGTATGCTGACCTGTTTATTATTAATAGTTATTTTATGGGCCACTCTGATATTTCAATGACTGCAAAGATTTACACACAAACCACCGAAAAAGCAATTCAAGACGCTGCTAAAAAGATTACTGCCCATAATCTTTCCACCAAAAATTCCACCATTTAGTGGTGGAAAACAGTCTAAAATAGTGAGTAAAAGGGCAAAAAAATAAAGCCCAATATATCATCAAACACTTGATACACAAGGCTTCATATATGGAGCGGGTGAAGGGGATCGAACCCTCAACCCTCAGCTTGGGAAGCTGATACTCTACCATTGAGCTACACCCGCATGCGCCACTCATTATAACATATTTATAGGCTTAGAAAAAAGGTTGGAATTAAGGGTGTTTTAAAAACCCAATTCCAACCTTTTTTAATAATGGTGAGCCATGAAGGACTTGAACCTTCGACACCCTGATTAAAAGTCAGGTGCTCTACCAGCTGAGCTAATGGCTCGTAAATCAACGATTGTAATACTATACCAAAACCTAGGGTGCTGTCAATCATTAAATAAATAATCTTAATATAGATTTTTCAGCATCAGGGTCTGATCTCTTCCGGGACCTACTCCAATTATTGCCACCGGCACACCGGAAAGCTCACTGATTTTTTCCAGATATTTCCTGGCATTTGCCGGTAAATCCTCCAGCTTTCTAATCTTGGTAATATCCTCTTTCCAACCGGGCATTTCCTGATATACCGGTTTACATCTGGATAATTCCTTTATAGTTGTAGGGAACTCAGTAATTACTTTACCGTCAAGCTGGTATTCATTGCAAATCAGTATTTTCTCCAAGCCGCTCAAAACATCCAGCTTTGTAACAGCTAAATAATCAAGGCCATTTATCCTTGCTGCATAACGGCTGATTACAGCATCAAACCAGCCACAGCGCCTTGGTCTTCCTGTTGTGGTACCAAACTCAAAGCCTTCTCTACGCAAATATTCACCATTTTCATCATTGAGCTCGGTAGGAAAGGGTCCTTCTCCCACCCTGGTTATATATGCCTTGGCAATGCCAATCACTTTGTCGATTTTACTTGGCCCCACACCGGTCCCTAAGCAGGCTGCTGCCGCTACAGGATGAGATGAGGTAACATAGGGATAGGTTCCGTGGTCTAAATCCAACAAGGTTCCCTGGGCGCCTTCAAACAGGATATTTCTACCTTCCTTGATTGCATCATTGACCAGGATAGAAACATCCGCAACAAAGGGCGCCAGCTTTTGACCATACTCAATGTAAGTCTCAAGCATTTCCTTATAATCGAAGGCGGTAGAATCATGATACTCTGTAAATAGCTGATTTTTCTCCGCCAAAACATTCTCCAATACCTCAGCCAGACTCTCCGGATCTACCAGCTCTGCAATTCTTATCCCCACTCTGGAGGCCTTGTCGGTATATGCCGGTCCTATGCCTCTGCCTGTTGTTCCAATTTTATTGGTCCCACGTCTCTCCTCATCAATAGCATCCATTTTAAGATGATAAGGCATAATCACATGAGTTCTAGGGCTAATTTTAAGCTTTTCAACACTTATGCCCTGCTCAATCAGTCCGTTTATTTCCCGAAGAAAAACCTGAGGATCCAATACAACTCCGTTGCCAATCAGGCACTGCTTGTCAGAATATAGAATTCCGGAAGGAATTAAATGAAGCTTATATTCACGACCATCTGCCACTACAGTGTGTCCGGCATTATTGCCTCCCTGATAGCGAACTACCAAATCAGCATTCCTGGCGAGATAATCGGTAACCTTGCCCTTACCCTCATCTCCCCATTGAGCACCAATCAATACAACGGTTGCCATTGAACTACCTCCTATTTCAAAAACAAAAAAACCTCAAATGGATACCAGGGTTTCCGGCCCCTTTGAGTATTTAAATCATTCAAAGCATGCTTACCCAGTTAACCATATAAATATTAACAAAGACTCTCCACAGTGTCAACTTTTTTAGCAGGGACGTACCTGATGTCTTCGCCCCTGCTAAACATACTAATCCTTAGCCAATTGTCTCCACGCCCATGTAGGGAACCAAGACCTTAGGAACTTTGACCCTGCCGTCCTGCTGCTGAAAATTTTCCAATATAGCAGATACCGTTCTGCCCACAGCCAACCCAGAGCCATTCAAGGTGTGGACAAAGCGGGGTTTTTCCTTGCCATCCTTAAAGCGAATTCCTGCTCTCCTAGCTTGGAAGTCCTCAAAGTTGCTGCAGGAAGAGATTTCCTTATAATCATTGTAGCTTGGCATCCAAACCTCAAGATCATAGGTCTTTGCAGAGCTGAAGCCCATATCCCCGGTACAAAGTACAACCTGGCGATATGGCAGCTCCAAAAGCTCCAATATCCTTTTGGCGTGGGAGGTCAGCGTTTCCAACTCATGGTAGGATTCCTCCGGGCGGGTAAACTTTACCAGCTCCACCTTATTAAACTGATGCTGCCTAATCAAGCCGCGAGTATCTCGCCCGGCTGCCCCGGCCTCAGCTCTGAAGCAGGCACTATATGCACAGTGAGAAATCGGTAGCTTTTTGCCATCCAGAATTTCCAAAGCGTATAAATTGGTTACCGGCACCTCTGCTGTAGGAATAAGATAATAATCTGTTCCCTCGACCTTAAACATATCCTCGGCAAATTTCGGCAATTGTCCGGTACCGGTCATGCTTGCACTGTTAACCAGAAATGGCGGAAAAATTTCCTGATAGCCATGCTCCCTAGTGTGAAGGTCCAGCATAAAATTAAAAACCGCTCTTTCCAGACAGGCTCCCAATCCCTTGTAAAAAGTGAATCTGGCTCCGGTGACCTTGCTTCCCCGTTCAAAATCTAAAATATCCAAGGCCTCGCCAATATCCCAATGGGCCTTCACCGGAAAGGAAAATTCTGTTGGCTGACCAAAGCTGAAAATCTCAATATTGCTTTGGGCATCGGCACCCTCAGGTACTGTTTCATGTGGAACATTTGGTATAGTTAAAAGAATACTGTTAAGCTGATCCTCTATGATTTTTAATTCCTCATCAATTTCCTTAATTTGCTGAGATACCTGCCGCATCTCAACAACCATTGCCTCAGCCTCCTGGCCTTGACGCTTGAGTCGCCCCACCTCTTCAGAAACTGTGTTGCGCTGATTTTTTAGCTGCTCAACCACAACCAGCTTTTGCCTGCGCTCCTCATCCAAGCCAAGAAAATGCTGCAAATCAACCTGAGAGCCCCTTTTTTTCAAAGCCGCCAATACTGTTTCCGGCTCACTGCGTAAAATTTTAATGTCCAGCATATTTAATCCTCCAAAATAAAATATACCAATCAGTCTAATGAAATCTTACCATATTTGGATTATCCCTGTCTTTAGTTTCCCCTCAAAAAAACAAAGGGACTCTCTGTTCTTCCACAAAGAGTCCCTCTTTCACAAGCAAACTACAATCTTATCATTTTAACATCGATTACCCCTTCAATTTTGGCAATCTCCCTCAAGGTAACCTCCGGAACCTCGCCATCTACAGAAAGCAGCATAATGGCTTGTCCCCCGATTTCCTTGCGGCCTACCTGCATAGTTGCAATATTGATATTATGCTCGCCAATAAGCATACCCACCGGGCCAATAATTCTTGGCCTGTCGATATGGGGAATATACATCATATGACCACTGGGCAAAGCATCAAGCCTATACCCATCTATCATAACTATCCGGGGATCGGAGGCACCAAACAGGGTTCCGGAAATAGAAATTTCCTCCTTGTCAGTAGAAACCTTAACTGTAATCAGATTGGCATAGCCATCATCCTTACGATGTCCGGTTTGCTGAACTTGAATACCTCTGTTTCTTGCCAGAAGTGACGCATTGACAAAATTAACTGTTTCCTGCTGAAGAATAGGATATAACAAGCCCTTTACAACTGCGGTGGTAATAGGTGCAACTTCCATATCTGCCAATTCACCGCTATAGGTAACCTCAATCTTGCTGACTCGCCCCTCTATAAGCTGACCTTGGAAGCGTCCCAGACTTTCTCCCAAGCTTAAAAAAGGCTTGACCTTGGTCATGGCCTTTATACTTATTGAAGGCATGTTTACCGCATTGTTTACAGTCTCTCCCGCCAAGGCAGCAACTATTTCCCTGGAAACATCAACTGCAACATTGAGCTGAGCCTCCATGGTGGATGCACCCAAGTGGGGTGTGGCAATAAAATTTCCCAGCTTAAGCAAGGGACTGTCTACATTAGGCTCTGCTTCAAAAACATCCAGAGCTGCCCCGGCTATTCTTCCGGCATCAAGTGCCTTGAAAAGTGCGTCCTCATCAATAATGCCGCCTCGGGCACAGTTGATTATCCGAACACTGCTTTTCATCAGCCCAATGGTTTGTTCATTAATCATGTGATAGGATTCTTTTGTCTTGGGCATATGAATTGTAATGAAATCAGATCTGGCATAAAGCTCCTCCAGACTAACCAGCTCTACTGCCATTGTTGCAGCTTTTTCCTCGGTAATATAGGGATCATAGGCTAATATTTTCATTTCCAAAGCCTGGGCTCTTTTTGCCACTGCCGATCCAATCCGGCCAAGGCCCAATATCCCCAGAGTTTTGTCCCTCAGCTCAACACCAAGAAAGTTTTTGCGATCCCAGAAGCCCTCCTTGAGTCTGCCCATTGCTTGAGGAATGCTGCGGGCCAGGGCCAGCATCATTGCAACTGTATGCTCAGTGGCAGCTATGGTATTGCCGTCAGGAGCATTTACCACGATGATTCCCTTGCGGGTAGCGGCATCCAGATCTATGTTATCCACACCCACTCCTGCGCGTCCTACAACTATCATTTTATCAGCAGCCTCCAGGACCTTGTCGGTGACCTTAGTGGCACTCCTGACAATTAAGGCATTGTACTCCGGAATAACCCTTATTAATTCATCTTCCGTCATTTTACTGCCAATAACCAATTCGATTTCCGGCTTTTGCCGCAGAGGCAGAAGGCCTTCCTCTGCAACTCCATCCATAACCAATACCTTCATTGCTATTTACCTCCTAAAAATACCTGTTGAGCAGCCTGAACTCCCTTGCCCATTTCTAGAGGAATTCCCATCCGTACTAGGGACATCTCCAAAGCGCTTATAGCTATTATAACATCCATTTTGTCCGCAAAGCCCATATGGGCAATTCTAAATATTTTACCCTTTAGGGAGCTTTGACCACCGGCAAAGGTTACGCCAAACTCTTTTTTCAAGATTTTGCGAATATCATCCCCATCAATGCCTTCCGGACTCTTTATGGCTGTGACCAAAGGAGAAATAGAATCCTCTCTGGCAAAAAGCTCCAGTCCAAGTGCCTTCACTGCTGCCTGAGCTGCCTTAGACAACAGCTTATGACGGGCATAAACATTACTCATGCCCTCAGCCATCATCATATCCAGCCCAGCCTCAAGTCCGGCAAAAAGAGAAACTCCCGGAGTGTAAGCGGTATTCCACTTGTCATAAGACTTCTTGGCGGCTGACAGACTGAGATAAAAGTGAGGTGACTTGCTTTCCTTAATTACTTCCCAGGCTCTGGGACTTACTGAAACCATGGCCAATCCGGGAGGAAGCATCATAGCTTTCTGGGAAGCAGTGACCAAAATATCTACCTGCCACTCATCAGTTTTTATTTCCAGGCCACCTACGCCACTGACTCCGTCAACCAGAAGAAGGGCATCTGTTTTACCAACCAAGGCGCCAATCCCGGCAATATCATTGCAGACACCGGTAGAGGTTTCATTCTGGGTAGCCAAAACCACCTTGTAACGGTTGTTTTTTAGTTTTTCCTCTACAACCTTAAGATCCACACTTTCTCCCCAGGAAAAATTAACCTCATCAACATCTCCTTGATATGCCCTTGCTATTTTTGCAAAACGCTCCCCAAAGTTACCGGTAACCAAAGCAAGGACCTTGTCTCCCGGATTGACTGTATTGGCCACTGCGGCCTCCATGCCTCCGGTACCCGAATTGGTTAAAACCAAAATATCATTTTTTGTTTGAAAAACCACCTGAAGCTTTTCCACAATCCGCTTGTACATTTCAGCAAAATCCTCAGTCCGGTGTCCAATAATCGGTCTGGCCATAGCAGAAAATACTGCCGGAGGAACCGGAGTCGGTCCGGGAATCATCAAATACTGTTTGTCCTGCATCATATTATCCCACTCCTTCATAAATTGTTTACGCTGATAAAAATAAAAAAACCCTCGTCCCCAGACAAATAAATAGGGACGAGAGATTATTGACTCCCGCGGTGCCACCCTGATTGGTTATATAAAGATAACCCTCTTAGGCCTGTTATAACGGGTCAGTCCCGTACCTATCTACTGCTGCTTTCAATCAGTACCCTCCGGGGAGCCTACTTCACCCTGCTGTTCCTGTCGGCTTTCAGCAAACACCGACTCTCTGAAAGGACCAGAAGGACTACTATACCCCTTCAATGGGTTTGTTATATAAAACTTACAATAAATACTACTACAAAGAATATTATTATGCAATAGCTTTTATCTTGCCTAAAGGATTCAGCCACGCTACCCTACACACTTCTCTATAAAATAACGATGAAGTCTGATGTCACTGGTCAATTCCGGGTGAAAGGCAGCGGCTAAAAATTTCCCCTGCTTGGCCAAAATAATTTTTTCCTGATATTTGGCCAAGACCTCTACCTGGGGAGAGGTTTCCAAAATATAGGGAGCCCTGATAAAAACCGCTCTAAATTGTTCTTTTCCCAAAGCTTCAATGGAAATATCCGCTTCAAAGCTTTCCACCTGGCGCCCAAAAGCATTTCTTTCAACCACAATATCCATTAAACCCAGGCGTGGCTGCTCTGACCCACGGATACCCTTAGCCATCATAATCAAACCGGCACAGGTGCCGAAAATCGGCAAGCCCTTTTCAGCTTTATCCGTTATAGCTTCGAAAAAATTATAGGTATTCATGAGCTTACCCATAGTGGTGCTTTCTCCGCCGGGTATTACCAAGGCGTCCAATCCCTCCAGCTGCTGAGGAAGCCTTATTTGCCTGGTTATAATGTCTTTGCCGCAGTAGCTTAGGGATTTTTCATGCTCCCGAAATGCCCCCTGAAGAGCCAAAACTCCGATTAACATACCTGATTTATTTCGTCCTTCCTCAATATCCTAAAAATTATTACCAGCCTCTGTCCTGCATCCTCTGCTCCGGGGTGATGGAGGAGATCTCCAATCCCGGCATAGCCTCTCCTAAATTGGTAGAAATTTCTGCAAGTATTTCCGGATTTTTGTAATGAGTTGTAGCCATTACCACTGCCTTTGCCCGAGCAGCAGGGTCTGAAGACTTGAATATTCCGGAGCCAACAAAAATACCATCACAGCCCAGTTGCATCATTAACGCTGCATCTGCAGGTGTTGCTATGCCGCCGGCGGCAAAATTGACAACCGGAAGATGTCCCAGCTCTGCTACCTTAACAACCAAATCATAGGGTGCACCCCAGTCCTTAGCAGTAGCCATAAGCTCCTCCCTGGGCATGTTTTGAAGCTTGCGAATTTCTGCCATCATCATTCGCATATGTCTTACTGCTTCCACCACATTGCCGGTGCCAGGCTCTCCCTTGGTTCTGATCATGGCAGCTCCCTCAGCAATCCGTCTGAGGGCTTCCCCCAAATTTCTGGCGCCACAAACAAAGGGAACCTTAAAGGCGGCCTTGTCAATGTGGTATTGTTCATCTGCCGGAGTAAGGACTTCACTTTCGTCTATATAGTCAGCACCCAGCTGCTCTAAAATCTGAGCCTCTACAAAATGACCAATCCGAGCCTTTGCCATAACAGGAATGGTTACGACTTCCATGATTTTTGTAATAATAGTAGGATCAGCCATTCTGGCTACTCCACCGGCCGCTCTAATATCAGAAGGAACCCTTTCCAATGCCATAACTGCACAGGCTCCCGCTTCCTCAGCAATTTTGGCCTGTTCAGGATTGGTGACATCCATAATCACCCCACCCTTAAGCATTTCTGCCAAACCGGCCTTAACTGTCCATGTGCCTTTTTGTGCCAACTTGATTTCCTCCCCGAGTATTTTATTTGACCAAGCCATTCTACAATATAGCTACAATAAAAACAACCTTTTTATCCTACAATACTACTAGGAATTGTCAACATTCATTCTGCTACTCTTCTGCCTCTTCCTCGTCTACCTTGGCAACTGCCACCAAACGGTCGCCCTTGTCCAAACGCATCAAGGTTACTCCCTGGGTGGAACGACCCATGCAGGATACATCCTTTGCCCTGATTCGAATAATAATCCCCTCTTGACTGATCATCATAACCTCTTCCTCCGGCTTGACAATCTGCATGGCAACCACTTCACCGTTTCTTTTGCTGGTCTTTATATTGGTCAGACCCATACCTCCACGGATTTGGGTGCGATATTCCTCAACACTGGTTCTTTTGCCAAAGCCATTGGCTGTGACAACCAAAACCTCAGCTTCAGGACGGACTGTATCCATTGATACCACCAGATCAGTAGACCTAAGCTTTATCCCCTTCACTCCCCGGGTAGACCGACCATAGGCAGGAACATCCTCTTCACTGAAATGAATGGCAAAGCCATTTCTGGTGCCCAGCATAATTCCCTGCTGGCCATCAGTAAGCTTTACCTCTACCAAATCATCCCCCTGGTCAAGATTTATGGCAATAAGACCATCTCTCCGGGAATTTTTATACTGGGTCAAAGCAGTCTTTTTAACCACCCCTTGACGGGTAGCCATAAAGAGAAACATGTCCCCTAGGAAGTCCTTCACCGGAATAACAGCAGTGATGGTGTCATCACTATCCATCTCCAGCAAATTGACCAAAGCAGTTCCTTTTGCTACTCTCCCTGCTTCAGGCAGTTCATGAACCTTAAGCCGAAATACCTTACCCCTGTTGGTAAAGAACAGAAAATAATGATGGGTACTGGCGACAAAAAGATGCTTTACATAATCCTTTTCCTTTGTTCCCATGCCGGCTATTCCCCGTCCACCTCGACGCTGGCTTTTATAGGTGTCCAAAGCAATCCGTTTAATATAATTCTGCTTTGTTATGGTAATGACCATATCCTCTTCCTGAATAAGGTCCTCATCCTCTAAAATTATGTCGGAATCAATTATTACCGTTCTTCTTGGGTCGGAGAACTTCTTTTTGATTTCGATAAGCTCTTCCTTTATTATCTTGTAGATCATCCACTCATTCTCCAGAACAGACCGGAAATAGCTTATTTTGCTTTGAAGCTCACTATTCTCAGCCTCCAGCTTCTCTCTTTCCAAGCCGGTAAGACTCCTGAGTCTCATTTCAACAATGGCCTCAGCCTGTCTTTCTGAGAGGGAAAACTTCTCCATCAGAGATTTTCTGGCTTCATCCACAGTCCGGGAGGCTCTTATTGTGTTAATCACTTCATCGATATAATCCAAGGCAATAAGCAGGCCCTCAACTATATGGGCTCTGGCTTCCGCCTTTTCCAGATCGAATTTGGTTCTACGGGTAATGACCTGCTTTTGGTGCTCTAAGTAATGATAAAGAATCTCCCTTATGTTCAGGTACTTTGGTTCACCATTAACCAGCGCCAGCATTATTACTCCGAAGGTTTCCTGCATCTGGGTATGCTTGTACAGCTGATTCAAAATAATATCGGGATTTACATCCCGGCGGAGCTCAATAACCACTCGCATTCCTGTACGGTCTGACTCATCCCGAAGATCAGTAATGCCATCAATTTTTTTATCCCTAACCAGCTCAGCAATTTTCTCAACCAGCCGGGCCTTGTTTACCATATAGGGCAACTCTTTAACAATCAAAGCCACCTTACCGCTGTTGATCTTTTCTGTAATCGTGGTTGCTCTTACCTTTATAGAGCCTCTTCCTGTGGTATAGGCGGACTCAATGCCGGCTCTGCCCAGTATTTTTCCTGCTGTAGGAAAATCAGGCCCCTTTATGTGCTGCATTATTTCCTGAATGTCTGATTCCGGATTGTCAATCAGCTGGAGCACTCCGTCAATAACCTCTCCCAGATTGTGAGGAGGAATATTTGTAGCCATTCCCACAGCAATACCCGAGGAGCCATTAACCAGCAAATTGGGAATTTTAGATGGTAATACCGTAGGCTCTTCATCGCTGCTGTCATAGTTGGGAATAAAATCAACCGTATTCTTTTCAATATCCGCCACCAGCTCCATGGTTATCTTAGCCATTCTGGCTTCTGTATAACGCATGGCAGCAGCAGAGTCACCATCTACCGAACCAAAGTTGCCGTGCCCGTCAACGGTGGGATATCGGGTAGAAAAATCCTGGGCCAATCTGACCAGAGCATCATAAATTGATGAGTCGCCATGAGGGTGAAACTTAGCCATAACCTGACCCACAATATGGGCACTTTTTCGATGAGGCTTATCCGGGGTCATGCCAACCTGGTACATGGCATAGAGAATTCTCCTGTGAACCGGCTTCAGACCATCTCTCACATCAGGCAGTGCCCTGCCCATTATTACACTCATGGCATAGTCCAGATAGGACTGTTTCATCTCAACATTAATGTCTATGGGAATAATACTTTCTGATAAGGACGACAAAGATTTCCCTCCTAGTTCAAATAGATAACGCAAACTAATAATTTAACAAGCCCAATTACTCCGAACAAGTTTTCCGCTAGATATCCAGGTTTTTTACATAGCGGGCATTTTCCTGAATAAACTCCCGTCTGGGCTCCACCTTGTCACCCATCAGGGTGGAGAAAATTGCATCAGCCTCTACAGCATCATCCAGAGTAACCTGTAAAATTGTCCGGGTGCCGGGATCCATGGTGGTATCCCAAAGCTGAGTAGCATCCATTTCTCCAAGACCTTTATATCTTTGAATGGTTATTCCGGCCTTGCCTATAATCTTTAGCTGCTGTTCCAGCTCACTGTCACTGTAGGCGTACTTTTCAGACCTCCCCTTTTTAATCTTAAAAAGAGGGGGTTGAGCTATATATATATATCCATTTTCCATTAAATTTTTCATATAGCGGTAAAAAAAGGTCAAAAGCAAGGTTCTGATATGAGCGCCATCTACGTCAGCATCGGTCATAATTATTATTTTATGATACCTGGCCTTGCCTAAATCAAATTCATCCCCGATGCCTGTACCCAAGGCTGTTATCAGAGAACGAATTTCCTCATTGCCCAATATTTTATCCATTCTTGATTTTTCAACATTAAGTATTTTGCCTCTCAAGGGAAGAATTGCCTGAAACTTTCTATCTCTCCCCTGCTTTGCTGAACCACCTGCAGAATCGCCCTCAACAATATACAGCTCTGACAGCGCCGGATCCCGCTCGGAGCAATCAGCCAATTTACCGGGGAGAGCTGAGCTTTCCAAAGCACTCTTTCTTCTAGTCAGTTCCCGAGCTTTTCTTGCAGCATCTCTGGCTCTAGAGGATAATATGCTTTTTTCGATAATTTTCTTGGCAATTTGGGGGTTTTCCTCAAGAAAGGTGCCCATGCCTTCACTGATTACCCCATCCATTATTCCTCTGACTTCACTATTGCCCAGCTTTGTTTTTGTTTGTCCTTCAAACTGAGGCTCCGGCACCTTGGCATTGATTATTGCTGTCATGCCTTCCCGGATATCTTCTCCACTCAATGCAGGAGTATCATTTTTAAAAAAATTATATTTTTTGGCATAATCATTTATTACTCTGGTGAGTGCAGACTTAAAGCCTGCTTCATGGCTGCCCCCGTCAATGGTATGAATATTGTTTACATAGGAAAAAAGGTTTTCCACATAGCCTTCGGTATATTGGATGGCTATCTCGATCTGAACATTATCCTTTTGTCCCTCGAAATATATGGCATTATCGTGAAGCTGACCTTTATTGCGATTTATATAATAAACAAAATCGACTATTCCACCCTGATGCTGAAAAATCTCCTGATAGCCGTTTCTTTCATCCCGGAGAGTAATCTTCAGTCCTTTATTTAAAAAAGACAGCTCCCGAAGTCTTTGCTTCAATATTTCATCATTAAAAATAACTTCCTCAAAAATTGAAGCGTCCGGAGTGAAGGTAATTCTTGTGCCATCTGTTTTAGAGGTACCTACAATTTCCAAGGGGCTGATTCTTTCACCTTTTCTGTATTCCTGCTGATAAATATTGCCATTCCTTTTTATTTCCACCTCAAGCCATTCAGAAAGGGCATTTACAACAGTAACCCCTACTCCATGAAGACCTCCTGACACCTTATAGCCGCCACCGCCAAATTTGCCTCCCGCATGAAGGATGGTAAGAACGGTTTCAACTGTGGTCAGTCCTGTCTGTGGGTGGATATCTACCGGAATTCCTCGACCGTTATCAATAATCGATACTGTTTTATCATCATGAACTACAACCTCAATATTGTCACAATAATTGGCCATAGCCTCATCGATACTGTTATCCACAACTTCAAAAACCAAATGGTGCAAGCCTCTGGAGCTGGTGGATCCTATATACATTCCAGGTCTCTTTCTTACTGCCTCAAGACCCTCTAATACCTGTATCTCTTCTGCATCATAACGATTGTTATTTTCCTGCGACAAACAATTGCCCCCCATTCATAGTAACTGTGCCTCTTAATATTTTATTCCGTAATTAACAGCTCTTTGGACCGTTTTTTTAGGGTATTACAGGAAATAGATGATATTATTACTTTTTCATCAGTAATAATATAAGATTTTTCCTTGTCCTTTTCCGAAATATTCTCCATAAAACCTTCCTCATTGACAACCTTGATAAAGCTCTTGTTTATATTGGAGTTGCCTTTTTTGTAATCAATAATTGCAATTATATCCTTTTTGGGGATTATTTTATCCCCGCCAAGATGTAAAAACATTATCCTTCCTCCTCGCAAATTACTCCCTGGGAAACATTAAAACGTCTTTCTCTTCCGTCAAAATATTCAGCCAGCTTTCTTTCTGAGCTGATAAATACCTGGGCGTCACTCTTCAAAATTTCTACCAGTCCCTTTTGCCTTGCACTGTCAAGTTCTAAAAAAACATCATCCAGCAGTAACACAGGATATTCCTGATACTCCTGATTAAACATTTTCATCAAGGCTATCTTTAAAGCCAGCACCACTGTTCTTTGTTGTCCCCGAGAGCCATATTTTTTAACCTCAATCCCGTTTAAATAAAAAGAAAGATCATCTCTATGGGGACCAAAAAGTGTTTGTTGGCGAGATATTTCCTGTTCCAGTTGCTTCTCGACTATTTCTTTATAGAGTTTTAAAATACCTTTTTTATCCATTCCCTTATCCAAAGGGAGGCTCGACAAATAATTAAAGGTTATTTCCTCCCTACCATCGGTAAGAATTGAAACAACCTCCCTTA
>JAAXTT010000216.1 GCA_013336365.1 Peptococcaceae bacterium | reverse complement strand
GGAGGGATCGGATTTATCAATACCTCCGAGGATATTGACAATGTAGTAAGACGCTTATCAATGATAGATATAAACACCTTTAAACGACCCTTTCCCTGTTTCAGTCTGGCAGTATATCTTGCCCATATGAATCTAGATCCCAACAGCCTAACACTTTCTCAAAACAATACTCTTATGGCCGGCAATACTGCCATACCCATGGACCGGCAAAACCAGACTCTGATTGACTTCTGGGGCTCAGCTGCTACCTACAGCACCTACAGCTATGTAGATATACTTGAGGGAAAAATTCCTGCGGAGAAGCTTGCCGGAAAAATCATGCTGGTTGGGCCAACCTCTGCAGCAGAAAGGGATGTTAAATATACTCCCTTTACCCGGGGCAATATGGTTCTTTCCGGAGCATTGCCGGTGCCCGGAGTTGAGGTCCATGCCTCTGCTATTGGAACCTACCTGACTAATGGCTACTTCAATAGAGCACCCTCTGTGGTTAATTTGGCAATCCTTTTAGGCATTGGCCTCTTGTCCGGTCTTGCAGTTTATCGGGCAAACAATCCCTGGCAAGGCTTATTATATATACTTGTTCTGACAGCTGCTGTCTCTGCCCTTGCCTATTTATCCTGGAATTATCAGCACTATTGGATAAATCTTGTATCCCCGATAGCACTTACCGCCCTTATATACACCGCCGCCACCACAGAAAACCTAGTAACCACCGAGCTGGAACGCAGACGCACCAGGGCTGCCTTTGCCCGTTATGTTTCCCCTGATGTGGTGTCAGAGCTGCTGCAAAACAAGGAGGGAATTTCTCTTGGCGGGGCTCGAATGAATCTTACTATTCTTTTTTCCGATATTCGAGGCTTTACTACCTTTAGTGAACACAAGGAGCCTGAATATATCGTACATAGATTAAATGAATATTTCACCGAAATGACCTCGGTAATATTCAAGCACGGAGGCACCCTAGACAAATTTCTTGGGGACGGAATAATGGCCTTCTACGGGGCACCCATTCAATGTGAGGACCATGCAGACAGAGCACTGAAAACCGCAACGGAAATGATGGAAAGACTGGCTGTCCTAAATCAAAGATGGAAGGATCAGGGAGAGCCTACCATAGATATTGGGGTGGGAATCAATACAGGACCCGTTGTTGTTGGCAATGTGGGCAGCTCAGAGCGTATGGACTATACCATTATAGGCGAGGATGTAAATTTGGCTGCACGACTGGAAAGCATGAACAAGGAGTACCGGACAAAAATACTCTTAAGCGACCGAACAATAAAATATATTGTTGACCCACAGTTAAAAGAAAAAACAGAATATCTGGCATCAGCCAATGTACGTGGCATGGCAGAGCCTGTCGGGATCTATACGATTAAGGGATTTCGGAATAAAACCGGAGAGGATGATAATAAATGAAAACCGCAAAAATCTGGCGTATTACTCCAATACTGGCGTTGCTGTGTCTGTTGATTGTCATTGTTGCTCCCGCTGCCTTTGCTGCACCGGTCGATGCTGAAAATCTGGACAAGCCAATAATTTTTAAGGATATTTCAAATCAGGATGCCCTATATCCCTTTGTTCGCTTTCTAAGTGAAAAAGCCCTTATTCAGGGCTTCCCTGATGGCTCCTTTAAGCCGGAGGGCATGGTTACCAGGGCTGAAATGGCAGCTATTGTAGTAAAAACTAAAAATATCTCACCAAAAACTGAGGGCAACCCCTCCTTTAGTGATGTATCCAAGGACCATTGGGCATATGGAGCAATAGAGTCCGCCCTTGATTCAAATTTATTACAGGGCTACCCTGACGGTACCTTTATGCCGGATAGGGTTTTATCCAGAGCAGAGGCTCTGACTATACTGATTAAACTTTCCGGAGGAGCCTTTACTGACAAGGCGGTCCAAATCAATGACCTTGATTCCGGTCACTGGGCATACAAGTCAGTAGCTACTGCAGTAGACGCAGGCATAGTCAGCCTTTCCAGCAAGGGAATGTTTAACCCTGAGGTGATTTTTCAACGGGGAGATTTGGCAAGAGGCTTGAGCTCAGTTATCAACCTGGGTCCTGCCCTGCGAGAAGCTGACCTTACCGGCAGATTAACAGTAAAAACCGG
>JAAXTT010000215.1 GCA_013336365.1 Peptococcaceae bacterium | reverse complement strand
ACCTGTTTTCTTTGCATCTAGCCTGGCGGACATCCTACCACACCTCGCTATTTTTTTTATTATAACTACTATATATAGTTATAATATCATGCTTTAAAACATAATAACAGACCCGTGTCAATAAAAAAGACTGTTTTCCACTATTAATCTGCCAAATCATATTTATCTCTCAGAATCTTGGATAATTCAGACAATATTCGAAATGAGCTTTCAACAGTTGCATAGCCATCTGCATTAATAAGACAGCATCTGGCCGGAGCAAGCCAGGCCTGCTTCAATATTTTTTTGAGAGTCAGTCCTTTAGAGGTAAGGTTTGACCAAAGCTCCTCAAGCCTTTCAGCCAGCTTTTCCACAGACTCAAGGCTAAGCTCCTCAGTAAGGGTAGGAACAATGCCCCAAGAAATAATATTTCCTGCATCAAGAAACTCTGTAACCTCGTCTGTATATCTGGTAAAAATATCTCCACAGCCATAGGCATCCATCGACAGTATATTCAGATCAAGACCGCTCAACAGAAAAGACCAATCCGGATTGCCACACAAATGCACTCCCCTAGGTCCTTCCAGCCGCGCTAAAAATGCTGCAAAATCATTTTTAGCTAAGTTGCTTGGGTAGCCTGTAAAGGAGCCGAACAAAATCTCCAGGCCAGGCTCATCAACCCAGATAAAGGGATTAGGATGCTTCTCCAACAACTGCCGGTATTGCGTATTGGTTTTTTGAGCAATAAATTCATAAAGAAATTCTCTTATATCCTCCCGGTAAATAATCGGCTTCATATTTTCATCAGTAATCTTCATACCAAAGCTTATGGGTCCAATACTCTGTCCGCGAATCATCTCATATCCGGAAAGGTCCCGCTCTAAAAAGGCATCAAAGGCAACAGAATATTTTGGCGAAAGCTTGTAGATATTTTCATCATCACTTCTCAGGGCGTAGTCTGAAAGCTCCTGATAAAATAAGGCTGAATCCAAAGTTATCTTTTTTTCTTCCAAATTCAATATTATCCCGGGGAAATTCTCACTGACCTGTACGTACATGTCCTCAAAAAAACTGTAGTGAGGAAGCTGTGGCCAATAGGGAATATCCAGAGCAAGGGCAAGATCAATGGCAGGTTCAATTTGGTCATGAGGCATAATCCCCATGGCTGTAGTCAGACAATTTCCCTTTAGCATAAAAATTCCTCCTAAATTAAGACTGCATAGTTAATTTTAATTCTAGCATAGCCGGAGAGGATATCCAGTGATTATCATCACATATTACTCCAGTATTTTTATTGCCTGAATTGGAATAGACGCAGGAGACAATTGTCTCCTGCGTCTATTCCAATAGTATATTATTCTGAATAGTCCCTACATATTAACCTTAATCAATCAACAGACCGAGCTTTTTGGCAAGTGCCTTGGTGGTGCTTGCCTGAAGCAGGAGGGTTGTCAAAATAGCCAAAAAGGTAATGCTGGCAATAACATCCGCATATGGCACCTTCATCCCAATAAGAATACCTGCCAGTGCTGCCGGAATAACCCCGGTTTCCCTAACCCAGAACATAAATATCAGCTCGTTCTTCTCCCACTTCGCTTTTCGGTCCAGCAAGGCTGAGGAAAGCACTGTCAAGGGTCTTGCCACCAGCATAAATACCGCCACTACACCCATGCCGGCAAGCCAGTACTGCTGGATAATTTGGAAGTTAACCTGAGTTCCCAAAAGAATAAATATAAACATTCGCATTATAAGGGCAAGATTTTCCAAGAAATGCTCCTGCTCTTGAGTGTGCTCCTTACTAAGATGGAGCTTGAAGGAATCCAGATTACCTAAAATAATTCCTGCAATAAATACTGCCATATAGCCACTGCCACCCATTTCATAAGCACCTAAATAGGCGACAAGAACAGCAATTATTGACATTACCGGAGCAAAGGACTTGAAGGTGCCAAATTTGGTATGACCAATCAGATAAGCAACACCAAAGCCCACTATCAGACCGGATAGTGCACCGAAGCATACCATTTTAAGAAAAACAATCAGGCTTTCACTGCCGGAAAAAACACCTGTAGATACGATGCCCACCAGACTCATTGTTAAAATAGCTCCGGTAGCATCATTGAAGGCAGACTCACTCAATACTGTCTGGGAAACCCTTTCCCT